>CAMEXG010000027.1 GCA_945947045.1 uncultured Spirochaetales bacterium
TCTATGGTGCAATTGCAGCAGATGGAAAGCTATCTGAAGATGAATATGCACTTATATACCCGCTTCTCCATACATTCTTTGGTGATAGCGTCAACTATGAAGACGCCAAAAGGGCATTCTCTTCTCTTTCAAAAGAGCATAAAGAACTGAAGAACATGGTAGATGATATGGTTGACCTTATTGGATGCTTCTCAGACGAGATGAAGGCTGACATTATTCTTGTTGCAATGCTTATCTGTGCAGTTGACGGAAAGATATCGCAAAGGGAAAAGAATTGGATCAAGAAGCTTATTAAGTAAGCTCCGATAAAACGAAACGGGTACCACTTCAGCCTTCTCTAGTGATACCCTTTTTTATCTCATTACTACTACTTCATCGTTATTACGAGATGAGGGCAGCGTCTTTCATATTGCCAGCATTTATCTATGCACCAAATCTCGTCTTTTTTCCAACACTATCATATGTTTCCATAATTAAGTTAAGAACACCCCTAAATATTTTTGAACATCAAATTAAATATTTTTATTTCCTATTGACACTTTCTCTCTTTCTATGATAATTGGTTAATTAGTTGAGTAACTAACCAATTAAGGAGAAAAATGAATTACACATTTAAAGATGACAGCCCTATATTCCAGCAATTGGCAAAGGCGTTGGAAGACGACATTTTCCTCGGAACATATGAAGAAGGGACGGCAATCCCCTCGACCACGGAATTAAGCGTCGCCCTACATATAAATCCCGCCACGGTGCTTAAGGCAATGAACTTGTTGCTGGATATGGATCTGTTGGAAAAAAGAAGAGGAATCGGAATGTTTGTTAAAGACGGAGCGAAAGAAAGAATTAAAGAAAGAAGAAAGAAAGAGTTTAAAGAAAAGTATCTTTCCCCTCTTTTAGAGGAAGCAAAGAGGCTTGGAATGGACAAGAAAGAGATAGCGCTCTTGATTATGGGAGAAGAAAAATGAGCATTGAAGTCAGAGATATAAAGAAATCATTTCACATGACAAAAGCATTGGACGGCGTATCGTGTTCCTTCGAAAGAGGACATATCATCGGACTCTTGGGAAGAAACGGAGCAGGTAAATCCACTCTGATCAAGTGCATAGGAAATAGACTTTACCAAAACGAAGGCTCTATTCTGCTGGATGGAAGGGAAGTAAGAAAGAGTCCTAAAGACTTTGAAAGAATCACAATAGTCGGAGACGAGAATATGCTTCCATCTTCCACAAAGCTGAAAAATGTATTCAAGATGATGGATGACATGGGAGTGGGCTCTGAAGAGAAAGCTCTGATGCTCTCAAAGAAATTTAAGCTTGATGTAAACAAAAAGTGGGAAAAGCTCTCTACAGGATATAGAACTATCTTTAAAGACATCTTAGGTCTGGCATCAAATAGAGAATATGTATTCTTCGACGAACCTATACTTGGCTTGGATGCCAACCATAGAGAACTCTTTTACGAAGAACTTCTTGCTTCCTTCTCACCTGAAAGGTGTTTTGTCGTCGCAACGCACCTTATAGAAGAAATCTCTCCTCTTGTAGACACGGTTATAATTATCGACCAAGGAAAGCTATTGAGAGAAGGAGACAAAGATACTCTTCTTTCCAATATCAGGATGGTATCCGGAGAAAGAGAGAGGGTCGAAAAGGCTGTAGAAGGAATGAAAGTGTTGTCCCGCACCACCATCCTAGGTCAGACGAAAGTGATGGTGGAAGGTGAAGTGGAAGAGGAAGGAGTGAAAGTAGAAAACGTTGATCTCCAAAGGTATTTTGTCGAAATGACAAAGGATGGCGAATAATGAAAAGTAAAGATAGAGTCGTAATAAAAGATTATTTTTTAACTGTATTGTGTTCCGGTGCAGTAGCCGCCTTGATTGTGATGGTATTCATCCCAATCCTCTTATATACAATAGGAAGGCAAATAGGAGAAGGAATCCCTGTATTCTCCGTCTTCTTTTCAGGCACTCTTGAATCTATTGCTGTAGTCGAAGTGATTACCCACATAGTATTAGGAGCGTTGGTCTTACAGTATATGCGCTTATACATGTTTATGGGTCTCACCAGAGACAGGGCTTTTCTAAAGATGATGTTGGTCGAGGGTATGACACTTATTCTCACTTTCCTCTTTCTCTTAGTAATTGGAACAGTGTCAGGGCTTGTTGCTGGAAACCTTGAGTTCTCTTCCATGGCTCTTACATGTCTTTATATTACTCTGGCATGTACGTTCATGTTCGGCACGGGTTGTGTATCCTCCGCCCTTTCTACTACATGCCGTCCCCCTTTAAGCGTAGCTGTGGTTGTAATATTCCTTGTCTTTATGTCTTGGCTATTTGAAAAAGCTTCTGATTTGCTAAGTGAAACTTTCATTCTTGACGAAGGGATACAAGTCATCTTCAACACCACCAGTTTCAACACAGAAACTATGTTAGCCTTTGTCTTCGGAGTAATCATGACTGCAGTTGCATATGTAATCTACAAGCTTCCGATAAGTCAGATGAAGAGCACATCGATCAGCTGATCGATAATATGAAATCATGAGGGCTGGTTTTTCCAGCCCCCTCTTTTAGAATACTGTCCATCCCCGGACAATCTCTTTTATATCTTCACCTTTCATAAAAGCATTCATCAATATGAAGGCCGCGGCAGTACTTCGTCGTCTTATGCTTTCTCTTCCAAAGGAAAAAAGATGAATAGTTACAGCAACACTCTCCCTATCTTTTCCACTGAAGCCCAAGCACACTGTTCCGACTTCTTTCCCTTCACTTTTATCAGGACCTGCGACTCCTGTAATAGAGAAAGCCCAATCAGATGAAATAACTCTTCTCACTCCCTCAGCCATTTCAAGAGCACACTCTTCAGATACAGCTCCATGGTTTTCCAGGGTCTCTTTTTTTACTCCCAAAACCTTCTCTTTTACAGAGAGAAAGTATGAGGTGACAGATCCCATCATATAAGAAGAAGATCCTGGAAGGGATGTAAGATTTGACGCAGCAAGACCTCCTGTACAACTTTCAGCACAGGAGATGGTCTCACCTCTGTCCTTTAATTCCTGTACAAGAATTCCAAGAGCAGTTTTATCTCCATCTACGACCCTATCTTTCCCTGTCATCCCTCGAAGTTTCTTTATTGCTTCCTGACGCTTTGTTTCATCTCCACCGGAGACATAGAGGGAAATCCTATAATCTTGGAATCTTGTCCCCCAATCAAGATTAGGATCCGCACTCTTAGTCAGTTCTTCAAGTTTTGCTTCAGAAATAAGGAATGTAGAGTATTCATCCCTCTCCTCTTCCTTCATACCAAGATTTCTTCTTAGAAGAGGCAGAACAGAAGAACGGAACATAGGCTCCATTTCTCTTGGTGGCCCTGGCATAGAGACGACAAGAGAGTCGTTTATCTTTCCCCAGAAACCTGGAGCTGTTCCAAATGGGTTTGGAATCAGATTAAAACCCTTCGGAATAAAAGCCTGCTTCTCATTGGCCCCATATGCCCTGTCTTTCAGAGTCTCTAAAAGGTGAGTCCAAGCCTCCTGATTCCTCTCAAGTTCTGTTCCTGCAGCTTCTGCAATGGCCAAGCGTGTCATATCATCCGTCGTGGGCCCCAAGCCTCCTGTCAATAAGACGATGTCATTATTTCTCAACAAGGCTCCCAAGACTTCCCTTATGGTTCCATCATCGGGAATAACTACAGATTCAGAGAAATGTATCCCCATTTTTGAAAGCTCATGGGAGACAAGGATTGTATGCTTGTCTTGGATAATGCCTCTTGTAAGCTCAGACCCAATGACAATCAAACTAGCTTTAGTCATTCTCCGTCTCCTTTTTCTTCTTGATATTTATATACAAGAAGTAAAGCTTTTTTATCAGCCAATAAGCCAAAACCGCTTCACTGACATAGATTGCAATCTTTGCAAAAAGGTCAATGTGGTTTACGTAGAATGTATTCGGGTAATCTTCCTGACTATAGACAGGTACAGTGTATGTATGGGTACCCATTGTAAATGGTTCCATTGGATCCTGAATTTCACCTGTAGGAACAACAAGACATGTAATACCGCTGTTAGTTCCTCTGATCATCGACTTTCTAGTCTCAACACTTCTTAGAGCGGCGATCTCTGCATGCTGCCACTCTGCGGAAGCCTTCTTCGACCAGTTGTCGTTAGTCATGTTGATGATAATCTCCGCTCCGGATGCCACATACTCTGCGTTAAGGACACTGAAAGAATCTTCATAACATATCGGGGTAGAGAAATGAACGCCATTAAGTTCAAATACAGTCGCTTCCGTTCCTGGTATCCACCAGTTATAATCCATAGCCTTCAAGAGTTTGTAGAGCCAAGGCAGCTGCTTTTCATATGGAAAATGCTCAGTAAATGGAACAAGATGCTGCTTTATATACTCACCCTTTATCTCTCCATCCTGGAAGAGTATGACAGTATTGTATTCCTTACTGTTTTTATTTCCCTCTTCGTCATATGGAGGCTGTGTAGGATCAGCAATTACGCTCTTTGGATTTCCTGTAAGGAGAGGAACACCTATAGACTCTGCATAATCTACAAAATCTATGGTCAGATCATGGATATCTTCCCATACAGTCCCTTCAGCATCATATGTAGTGTGCCAAGCAACAGAAGGCACGAATGCAGTCTCCGACCAGATTATTAAATCCGGGTCAGTAGCGAGAGACTCTGTAGTATACCTCTTGAGATTATTGAAATTGCTTCTATATGTCTTATAACCACCCTTCCAAGAATCATGGTTATGCTGGACAGCAGCAATCTTGATAGTGGAGCTAGGCTCCCTATCCGTCCAATATGCAAGGGCGAATACACCGTAAATAATTGAAGCCACCACAAGAACAGCCCAAAGGATAATGGGAATCAAGTTGGACTTAAGCCAGTCTTTGAACTTCGGAGCCTCTTTCTTAATCCAGGGCAATAGATAATCTGCAGCAAGGGCCTGAGGGAAAACAAGAAGATATATTACTCCCCATATTCCTGTAATATCGGCTATCTGATACAAAACTTTATATGGATACAGGGCATATACAATGTTTCCATAGGGGTACCCTGCAAACCAATTTTCAGCCAGAAATGCATATGACGCCCATACTGCACCTTTGAATATATACCCTTTTTTGGGGAATGCTTCATCTACAGCCTTTAGAGCCAGGAAGAGAAGAAGCATCTCTCCTCCCTTGATGACAGGGGCAATAACTATGGCCAAGGAGTGGAAACCCTTAAGCCAATAGTTAAAGAAAAAATAATAGACTAAGCCGAAAATAAAGCCATGGAACCAGACACACTTCCAAGTAGTGTTCCTGATTACCATGAAAACAGGAATCAAGGCAATGAAGGCTAATGGTGCAATACCGTCGTCTGTCAAAAAGCCAGGGAAAGATGCAGCCAATACAAAAGCCGATGCCAACAACACAAGAACCTCAGAACACAATGTCCTGAGGCTCCTTCTACTCTTGAAATTATTCAAACGATCATCTCCAAGAATCATTCTTCTTCGCCGTCTGTAATATCCCAGACAAAATCTTTGAGTTCCTTTCCAGGTCTAAAAATAGCTACACCATGCTTCTCGACCGCAACAACTTCACCTGTCTTAGGATTGCGAGCCTTTGCCCTACCCTTTCTGACACGAACTTCAAATGTACCGAAGCCACGGAGCTCAATAATACGACTATCCTTAAGGCCATCTTTGATCTCTTCAAAAAGCTCATCGATGACACAATGAATCTCCATCCTGTTGTAACCAAGCTTATTGTGAAGGTTCTCAATGATGGCGGCTTTCGTTAGCTTTTCCTGCATTTCGCCTTCTCCTGTTTTTTATCACTTAGGCAAGTTTTGCGAGAGCCTTAGCCATTCTGCTCTTTTTTCTGCTGGCTGTATTCTTGTGAATGATACCCTTTCCAGCGACAGAATCGAGAAGCTTTGCAGCTTCTGCCATTGCTGCCTCTGCCTTAGCCTTATCGCCAGCAGCAATTTCAGCCTCGAACTTCTTAACAGCTGTGCGGTATGTGCTCTTTGCTGCACGGTTTCTGAGGCGGCGCTTTGCGTTCTGACGATCTCTCTTCTCTACGGACTTGCTTGACATTATATTCCTCCAAAAGATGTACTATCAAAAATCTATTATAATAATTCGCTAATTGCGACGATTAAAGAAATTATCATAAAGAATAGAATGGGTCAACAGAATATCTCGAATTATCAGAAGAAATTGTGTTTTATTTACTCCCCGCTGAAAAGCTCATCCTGATAATCTTGATATACCTCCCAAAAACCAGTCTCTCCATCAAAGTAGACTTCATCGAAAGGAATGAAAATCTGTCTTCCGTCCAAGGTGACGCAGGTAAGTTTTCTTGAGAGAATGTTTACTTCGTTTACTCTCCATATATCTCTGTCAATCTTCAGTTTCGTTCCTTCAGGTGGCACACCTGCCTTCTCTTCCATATAGTAGTCATACTCATAAGCAAGACAGCAAAGAAGTCTGCCGCAAGGTCCGGAAATCTTAGCAGAATTCAGAGAGAGGTTTTGTTCTTTGGCCATCTTGATGGTCACAGGCTCCATCTCTCTTGTCATTGCATGGCAGCAATAGTCTCTACCACAGACAGAGAGCCCTCCGATAAGTCTGGACTCATCTCTGACCCCTATCTGTCTCAACTCTATCCTCATTCTGAATACAGCCACCAAGTCTTTTACAAGATCTCTGAAGTCCACCCTTTCTTCTGCAGTAAAGAAGAAGATTACCTTAGGCTCCCCAAGAAGGAAGTGGGCGGTGATCAGCTTCATATTCAAGTTATGTTTTAATATCTTCTCTCTACAAACAGCCAAGGCGGCGTCTTCTTTTGAAGAATTTTCTTCATATTTCGCCATCTCTGCAGGAGTCGCCAAATGGTCAATCCAAAGAACATCTCCATCAACCTGAATCCTCTTTGGCTCTTTAACACTTTGGCAGCCGAAACAAGATGAACACTGGTGCTCATTCTCGCTGCAATTATAGTTTTGGACTTCTTTTTCATTTCCAAAATGGAGACAAGCACCTCTTGCTTCTGTGGCTCCCGGCTCATAACCACCTGTAGAAATCGGGGCGGCCCCAACCACGATGCCAAGGTCAAGTCCGAATTTTGTGTCATAAACAACAGGAGTACCCGGATATATGACACTATCCCAAGCACCTAGACAAACATCATTATAGGAAGGGTTCTTCACTACATATACATAGGCGCTGTCATCTTCACGCTCATACTTTTTTTTCATGTAAGAAAAGTTAACATTTAGAATGATAAGATGCAAGTTAAGAGATGTTTTCCTTTGCTTACTAATAGATTATTCTATGCTTATGCAGACGGATAATAAGCTTATTCTGGCTCCACTGGCCGGTTATACAGATAAAGCGATGAGAGATATTTCACTCGGCATGGGTGCAGACATTACCGTTACGGAAATGGTTTCCGCTGAAGGGCTTGCCAGAGACGGAGAGAAGACAAAGGAACTGCTGGAAAGAGCCAATGGAGAAAAAAGGCTTGTAGTACAGCTCTTCGGTCCTGATAAGGATCCGTTCCAACGCTGCATTCCCAATCTTCTGAAATACAATCCCACCTGGATAGATATCAACTGTGGCTGTCCAGTTCCAAAAGTAGTAAAGACGGGAGCAGGATCTGCTCTTATGAAAGACAAAAAGAAGATCAGAGAAATAGTGGAGACCTTGGTTACTGAAACAAAACTCCCTGTCTCGGTAAAGTTCAGGCTAGGTTGGGATTCAGACTCTATAAACTATTTAGAGTTTGCTGAAGAGGCGCTGAAAGGCGGCGCATTCTCTCTTACTCTTCACGCCAGGACCCGTGCTCAAGGATATGAAGGAAAAGCCGATAGAAGCGCTTTTAAAGCTCTTTCAAAGGAATTTGGATTAGATGCTGTCCTCTATGCCTCCGGCGATATTTTCACGCCTGAAGATGCAATAGAGTGTATGGAGGAGTATGGAATGGACGGCGTAATGTTTGCCCGAGGAGCAATCGGCAATCCATTTATATTCAGGGAGACAAGAGAGTGTCTTGAAAAAGGGTCCTACACTCTTCCATCCCTGAGGGAAAGGATAGAAACAGCAATGCTTCACTATGAAAAGATGAAAAACTACTATGGAGAAAACATAGCTGGAAGAGAGATGAGAAAGCATGCCATGGCATATATTAAAGGAGTTCCGGGGGCTTCTAAGTGCAAAAAAGCTCTCACTTCTGCAATGACAGAAGAGGAATACAGGGAAGCTTTTTCTCTTCTTGAAGATTAAGACTACATAATAAAAGCGAGGCTTTGCCCCGCTTTTGGTCAGTTCTTGAAAACGACAAAATCAAGAAAAAATATAAAGAGAAAGAATACTGCGATAAAGACACCGCCCACGAGAAGTGCAGCCTTCAACACTCCCCACATAAAGTATTTATACTCTTTAGGAGAGAGTTCGGGAATATCACCTTTTTTTGCATCCCCATCCTGTGGAGGACGATACCAAGGCATCCCCTCCACATTCATGTTTGCAAAGCTTCTTCCGTCATCTTCTTCGGAGAATCTATCTCTTTTCTTCTTTCCTTGCATTACTTCTTCTTTCCATTCTTCTGATTCTCAGCCTCTTCTTTCTCAGCCTTCTTGGCTTCTTCTGTAAGACGCTGTGCAATCTTATTCTCTTCTTCCGTGTTGTATAAGTGGCAGGCTACAAAGTGCTCATCTTCAACCATCTTGAAGTTTGGATCTGCATACTTACAGATTTCCATACACTTTCTACATCTAGTATGGAACTTACATCCCTTAGGAGGATTAGCAGGAGAAGGAATAGATCCCTCAAGGATTATTCTATGCATCTGGTAATCAGGATCAGGGATAGGGATGGCTGAGAAGAGAGCCTCTGTGTAAGGATGGAGTGGATTCTTAAAGAGTGTTTCCGTAGGGGCAAACTCAACCATATTTCCCAAATACATGACACCGACTGTATCAGAGATATGCTCGACGACAGAAAGATCATGGCTGATAAAGAGATATGTAAGACCAAACTCCTTCTGAAGACTCCTCAAGAGGTTGATGATCTGAGCCTGAATAGATACGTCAAGAGCTGAAACAGGTTCATCGCAGAGAATAAAGTCCGGGTTGAGGGCCAAAGCTCTTGCGATACATATTCTCTGCCTCTGTCCACCGCTGAACTCATGTGGATATCTGGACTTGGCATACTCAGGAAGGCCACAAGCTTCCATTACTCTTGTAATGTAGTCATCAAACTCTTCTGGAGGGACTATTTTATGTTCTCTTACAGCTTCTCCGATGATCTCACCGACTGGAAGACGTGGAGAAAGAGAAGAATATGGATCTTGGAAGATAATCTGAATATTGGGTCTTTCTTTTCTCAGTTCGTCCTTAGAAAGAGCAAATAGATCTTTTCCGTTGAAATATACTTCACCCTCTGTCTTGTCCTGTAAGCGGAGAATAGTACGACCGATAGTTGATTTACCACATCCTGACTCGCCTACGAGGCCCATGGTGGTACCACGTTTGATGGCAAAGGACACTCCGTCGACAGCTTTTACATTTCCGACAGTCATTTTGAAGAAGCTGCTCTTGATTGGGAAATACTTCTTCAGGTTCTTTACAACAAGAAGGTTATCCGGATTATTCTCAGCTCCTTCAAGTAAGCCTACTTTCTTGATTTCTTCTGCCATTTATAGTTCCTCCGGATTTACTGTCTTTGGATATTCTATGACATTCTTCTCATCATAGAACCTATAGCATGATACAACGTGTGTATCACTGATTTTGATTGATGGTGGATACTTTCCACTGCACATATCACATTGCATTTCACAGCGATCGCGGAAATAGCAGTAGTTAGGCATGTTTACTGGGTTTGGAACACTTCCAGGAATATTGTAAAGCTCTTCTACCTTCTTTCCTACAACTGGCTTTGACTTCATAAGACCGATTGTATATGGATGGGCAGGATGATGGAAAATATCATCTGCAGTACCCTTCTCGATTACACGACCTGCATACATGACAACAACATAGTCAGCCATACCTGCAACAACACCAAGGTCATGAGTGATGAGCATGATTGAAGAACCAATCTTCTTCTTCAAGTTCTCCAATAGATCAAGTATCTGAGCCTGTATTGTTACATCCAAGGCTGTTGTAGGTTCATCGGCAATAATGAGTTCAGGTCTACAAGCAAGAGCGATGGCAATCATCACTCTCTGTCTCATTCCACCACTAAGTTCGTGTGGATACATAGAGTAGACACCCTCTTTATTTGCAATTCCAACCATATCCAAAAGTTCAAGGGTTCTTGCCTTTACATCTTCCTCGCTCATATCGGGATTGTGGAGAATGATGGCTTCATCAACCTGATCTCCGATACGGAACACAGGATTGAGGCTTGTCATAGGCTCCTGGAAGATCATAGACATCTTATTGCCTCTAATCTGCTCCATAATCGAGTTTGGAGTGTTAACGATGTTATAAGCAGTGCCGTCGCCTTTATTAAATCTTATTTCCCCACCGACAACCTGTCCTGTCGGGCGCTGCAACAACTGCATCAAAGAAAGGGATGTAACACTCTTTCCGCAACCTGACTCACCCACGACTCCCACAGTGGAGTTCTTTGGAACTTCAAAGGAGATACCGTCAACAGCCTTGACTGTTCCTACTTCTGTAAAGAAGAAAGTACATACGTTATCAAACTCGACGACGTTGTTTTCGTCTTTCATTTTTGTAGTGTAGAGCTGAGGGTCTTTATTGGCATTGGCTCTTTCAGACTCAAGCTTCTTAGTCACCTTTCTATTGAACTTGGTGATTCTTCTGGATTCCTTTCCAGAAATGTATGATGTGTGTTTATTCTCTGACATAAATCACCTCTTTCCCTTTGGATCGTAAGCATCTCTCAAACCGTCACCGATAAAGTTGAATGCAATAACAGTGAAGGAGATAAGGAGACCTACAGGAATCCAGATATATGCATAGTGAGCCATAGCGGAAGCTGAAGATACACTGTTGATCATTGTACCCCATGTAGCCAATGGATGCTTTACACCGAGACCCAAGAATGAGAGTGTGGACTCTGTGAGGATTGTTCCACCGATACCCATTGTTGCACTTACTATGAGTTGAGGCATTACGTTCGGAATAAGATGCTTGAAGATTCTGTCTTTTACCTTGATTCCTGTTGCTTCTGCAGCAATCATAAACTCCTGTTCTCTGAAGGAGAGAATCTGGCCTCTGACAAGTCTTGCGACACCTGCCCATCCCATGATTCCGAGAGCTATCATCATGATAAAGAGTCTTCGGTATACATCCATTCTCATAGCATCCATGATACCACCGAGAATAATCATGATAGGCATAGAAGGAAGACAATAGAATACGTCGACTGCACGCATGATGATATTATCCACCCAGCCGCCATAGTAACCAGCGAGACCACCCATGATGACACCGATAATAAGCTCGATCAAAACAACGACAAAACCAACCATCAAAGAGACTCTTCCGCCATACATGACACGGGCAAATACATCAAATCCATCGCCATCTGTGCCGAGGATATGAGTCGTGGAAGGTGCAGCGAATCTGTCTATGACATATGTAACCTGGTTTGCCCAGAGTTCATAGTTTCTATCAGTCTGCTTTACTCTTACTTCGCTTTCGTCATCATAAAGAAGAGTACCGTTTTCATCATATGCATACTGTCCGTCAGCTGTCTGCTGAGGAAGTCTAGTTGTAAACTGACTTGTCTGAAGGCCTTTGTCCTGCATATCTTCGATTGCTTCTCTGATATGGACTTTTGCTTCATACTCGATAGTATCGTCACCATTTGATCTTCTTATGATGAAGTTTGAGAACTCACCATACTCTTTTCCGCTTTCATCATAGATTGTCAAAACATCATCATGATCAACGAGAGTATAGTTCTTGCCGTCAGCTGTAAACTTTCCTGTCGTATAAGCAGAGAGAAGTGCATTATTTCTGAACTCGTCTGTTACTTTTACAGAGTTGTCATAAAGGTCGATGACATAAGAGGTGAAGACTTTTGCGATTCTAGCCTCTCCTACTCTATAGGCAGTCTTTGTGTCACCGTTGACGACGACTACATATTCTATTCCATCAGAAGAGAACAAATCGCCTGGCTCTGCTTTTTCAGCTTTGTCTTCAAAGTCACTTGAAAGAGGAGCACCTGAGTAGATAAACCCTTCCTTTGAAGTGGAGATGATGTAGTTCTTACCAGTTCCACGTCTATATGAGTACTCTACGCCATCGAGGGTAAACTTACCACTGTTACCTTTAAGAGAAGCTACCTTCTTCTCAAAGTCGCTTCCTAATTCTTCTCCTTTATATTTGACACTTCTTGTGACTGCATCGTAAGTAGCTACATCAACTACAGAAGAACCGAAGGATGCAACTGCCTCAACATCCCCTCTTTGACTCATAGCCACGACATTGTCACCAAGAATATCTACCTGATAGAAGTTTCCATCATCGGCAAGTTTATTAGTTCTTGTCTTTCCGCTAGCAAGAAGCTCCTTGATATAAGTAGTCATGTAACTGTTGGCGTTGACATCTACAGTAATAGATGGATCAACTACATAACCGGTGTAAGAAGTATTCTCTGTTGCAACACCAAACTTAACATTGATGGATTCATACTTATAGAATGTCTGCTTCTGTCCATAAGGATATAAAAGAGGTCCAAGGAAACAGAACACAAAGAGAACAATAATGACTACTGAACCAAAAACAGCAAGTCTGTTTCTGATAAATCTCTTAAAGACCTGCATTGTAGGAGACAGAACTTTTACTCTTGAAACATCGTCAAGTTTTACTTCTCCATTTGCATTTGTTTCACTTTTCTTCTTTTTCTTTAATACTTCGTTGAGATTATAAGATGCCATATTCTATTCCTCCTCAACTAAGCCTTACTCTTGGGTCTACAACAGCATAGAGAAGGTCTGAAATCAAGTTGCCCAAAAGTGTCAGGATCGAGATGAAAGTGAGATAGAACATAACAAATGGAATATCTCCCTGTACCATTGAATTGTATGAAGCAAAACCTATTCCTCTGATAGAGAAGAGGGTCTCTGTAATAAGAGCACCGGAGAAGAGTCCTGGAAGAGAACCACCTAAGGTCGTTACAAGAGGAATAAGGGTATTTCTAAATGCATGCTTACTGATTACTTTCTTCTCAGGGACACCCTTGGCTCTGGCTGTTCTGATATAGTCGGAGTTGAGAACTTCAAGCATGTTTGTTCTTGTGTATCTCATAAGACCGCCAATAGAAAGGATACTGAGAGTGAGGCCAGGAAGCACAAAGTGTTTCGCAACATCCAAGAATTTACCCCACTGAGAAAGTTCTGCATAATCTCTTCCCTGCATACCTGACAGGTCAAACCAACCGAGTTTGACTGAGAATACGTATTTCAACAACGTAGCCAAGAAGAACGTTGGAAGAGAAATCGATATCATTGCAAATACCGTTGTAAAGTAGTCGGCAAAGGAGTATTGCTTCTTGGCAGCCATAATTCCAAGAGGAATAGCCACAAGTATTTCAACAACAAAAGAAATCAAAGAAAGAATGAAACTAAACCAAACAGTATTATGAAACTCCAGTGTTACAGGAATGGTCCATGTCCAGCTGTCGCCCCAATTACCCGTCAAGGCCGTCTTCAACCAGATAAAGTATCCCCTGAGGATTCCTTTATCCATACCATATTGGGCATTCAAATCATTTAACCATTCAGTATAGCTCTTACCGGCACCTGGTCTTGAAGCAAGTTCCCTTGCCTTTGTCTCAAGATAATTACCAGGCATGTTATACATTAATGAATAGACAATGAGCATTACAAAAAACAATATGACTACGCTGTACAATAAACGTTTCACAGTATATTTCAGCACCTCGTTTGTCCTCCTGTCTCCTATTTTTTGCACAAAAACACTCATGACCCATAATGGGTCGAGAGGCGTACATCTTAGACTAACTTATATTTAATATGTGGTCAAACGAAATACAATCAAATTATGGAAAAAATAACAACAATCAAATTATTTAAAAACAATGATTTACGTAAAAAGGGCCTCCTCTTTTAAAGGAAGCCCCAAATCAATCACTACAAAATGATTAGAGAACATCAAGTGTATCGATTTCAGCTGCCCATCCCCAATATGGAGTCATATCTTTAGGCATTGTGCTGTTGTCGATTCTCTTTGAGGATGTTACGTAGCAGTCCTTTCTCTGATATGTAGGAAGCTCTACGCCCCAATCCATGATGATTTCCATAGCCTTCTTGTATGTAGCCTTTCTGAAGTCTGTATCAGAAGAACCACGTCCAGCGATGATGAGAGCATCAAGATCAGCATCCTTTACCTGATAGTGGTTAGAGTTAGTTCCCTTACCATCAGCGTTTGTTGAGTGGTAGACCTGGTACATATCTGGGTCTACTGTGCTCTGCCAAGCAGCACACCAGAGTTCTGCTGTGTTAGCTTCAAGAGCATTGTTCCATGTTGTGGAAGTACAGTCGTTGACCATGAGTGTGATACCGATCTTCTCAAGAGCTTCAGAAGCACCAACTGCGATACCATAAGCTGGGTGATCCTGCTCACCGGAACCTGGAACGAGGAACTCGTAAACCATCTTAGCTCCTTCTGGAGCAGCTGTGAACTTAGATCCATCCCATGTATAACCAGCAGCCTGGAAGAAGCCTACTGCAGCCTGGAGAGCTGCTTCATACTTCTGCTCGTCGTTCATGCTTGCATCGTAGATAGAATTACCGTTGACATCTCTGGAGTAAGCAATCTGGTAACCGACATCTGTTGGCTGAGGAGCAGCCCAAGATGTGTTGGAGATTGGGTACTGGATGACGGAAGCTCTGTCGCCATAGTAAGAGTTGATAACTGTTTCTCTGTAGACAGAGAGGACAGTCATGATACCCTTTCTGAGGTTCTTTGAAGCTTCACTTGCTGGATCGCCGCCAACGTTTACGAGGTTAGCGTTGATACCGATATAACCATATCCTCTGTAGTCGACGAGGTATGTTGTGAGTGTGTCGCCCACAAGGTCTTTGTTGCTGTTGGCATCCTTGATGGCAAGAAGAGTTGCATCAGAGATAGATGGAGCTGCAACGTCGAATGTTCCTGCAACAATACCAGGTACGTAGTCAGAATCTGTTGATTCCTGGAAGAGGATTGTGTCGATGACCGGCTTACCTGTGTAGTAGTATTCATTAGCCTTGAGTGTAACAACACCGTTGTTGTAGCTTTCGAATACATATGGTCCACATCCAAGAGGCTGAGTTGTCTTAGCTCTTACACCAGAAAGATCACCCTTTACGAAACCGAAAGAGTCGACGCCGTTATAGAGAGCTGGATCGCCATAGTAGTGGAGTGGAACGATTGTGAAGGACATGTTGTA
>CAMEXG010000028.1 GCA_945947045.1 uncultured Spirochaetales bacterium
ATAATCATAGATAAAGGGAGTAGACTGTGAATTTAGCCGACGCTTTGTCGCTTCTTGGCGGAGTATCGTTATTCCTTTTCGGAATGACGCTTATGGGGGAGGGCCTCAAGCTTGTAGCGGGAAACAAGCTTGAATTGATACTATACAAGCTTTCTGGAACTCCTTTGAAAGGTATTCTTTTAGGAACTGGAGTCACTGCTGTCATTCAGTCTTCATCGGCAACATCTGTAATGGTAGTTGGTTTCGTAAACTCAGGAATGATGAAGATGAAGCAGGCTATATCCATAATAATGGGTGCAATCATCGGAACCAGTATTACAGGTTGGATCATTTCTCTCTCAGACATAGGTGGAAGTAACGGTCTCTTAAGTCTATTGTCCACAGAGACACTATCTGCAATTACAGCCATTGTAGGTATCTATCTTAGACTTTTTTCGAAGAAACAGACTCATCATCATATAGGCGATATTCTGATGGGGTTTGCAATCCTGATGTTCGGAATGAAGGCGATGAGTTCTTCTGTAAGCTCACTAAGGGAAAGCGAAGTCTTCATTTCTCTTCTCACACAATTCTCCAATCCCATTTTGGGAATAATTATCGGGATGGTCTTCACAACTGTAATACAAAGCGCCTCTGCCTCCGTCGGTATTCTTCAGGCCCTTTCGTCAACTGGTGCCATTACCTTTGAAATCGCCTTGCCGATAATAATGGGTATTGCTATCGGAGCATCGGTCCCTGTACTTCTCTCAGCTCTTGGAGCCAGCACAGACGGCAAGAGAACTGCCCTTTCATATCTTGTTGTAGATACTCTTGGTGTAATAGTTTTCTCTTTATTGTTCTATTCAATAAATGCTTTAGTACACTTCACTTTCATGAGCACTCCTCTCAGAAGTGTAAACATCGCCTTATTGAATACAGTATTCAGATTAATAGTAGTGGCATTGCTTCTACCATTCATCTCCCTGTTGGAGAAACTAGTCTCTACTTTCATAAAAGACAAAAAACAGGAACAAGACAAAGAGTTGGACGATATCAAGAGACTGGAAGAAAGATTTATCTCATATCCGCCTCTTGCTGTTGAAAACGCAAGAATCGCCATCAATAAAATGGGCGAATTGGCTGAAAAGAATATATTAGATGCCTTTAATCTTCTCAGAAACGGTTATACAGATGGTGGCTTTGACGAAGTTGAAAGGATAGAAGGGGTCATAGATAAATATGAAGACTCCATAGGCACATATCTGACAAAGCTTACTGGAAGAGAGATGCCAAAAGATCTCAACAGATCTGTGGCTAAGTATCTACATACGCTGACAGATTTTGAAAGAATCAGCGACCATGCCCTGAACATCGCAGAAAGCGCAAGAGAGATAAAGGAGAAAGAGATTACTTTCACTCCTGAGGCTATTCATGAAATGGATGTCATGATGAAAGCCCTGGAGAGAATTGTCCATATTACTGTCTCATCTTTTGCCGAGAACGATCTGGACAAGGCATATCTTGTAGAACCATTGGAAGAAGTCATCGACGAACTATGCGAGAAGATGCGCTTTAATCATGTAGATAGACTTACCAAGGGTGAATGCACTATTCTCAACGGTTATGTTTTCAATGATCTTATCGGAAACTATGAGAGAATAAGTGACCACTGCTCTAACACTGCAGCCACACTTATTGAGATGGAAGAAGGAGTATTCGGCCTCCATACTTATACAAACGAAGTCAAAGACCGTCACACACACAACTTCGAAGAGAACTACAAGTTCTTCTCCGATGCATTTACTCTATAAAACACTATTTCCAAGAATCAATAAATATATTCCATAATTACGGCCCTTAGATCCTAGGGCCGTAATTACTAAAAACTAATATTCAGATGATCTCTATACAAAGACATTATTCAAAAGATACTGCGGGTTCGACATTGACCTTAGTATTCTTTACTTCAACTTCGGAGTTGATTACTCTTATGCCTCTGTAATCGTTCATCACGATACCTCTGCACATCTCGATTTCCAATCCCTCTTCTATTTTATCAGAAAGCTGGATATCGCAGTCTTCAATCTTTACGTTCTTGATTGGTGCTTCAGGGAGACCTACGATGAAGGATGCCGAAGCCCTGGCATTTGTTACTTTAAGACCCTTTATAGATACATCTGATATCTCAGGTGTCAAATCGTTGATAGGCTGAGGCAATAAAGAGAAGGCAATCGGATCCGGGTCTCCGCATCTATAATACATATTGATGGATATTGGGCAGATTACGTTATCCATAGTGATGTCGGATACGTTGATACCTCTAATCTTTCCGCCTCTTCCTCTTCTAGTCTTTATTCTTACACCTCTATCTGTTCCATCGAAGAAACAGTCTTTTACGGTAATGTTATCCACACCATTTGCCGTCTCACTGCCAACGACAAGGCCGCCATGAGCCGAGAGGACCTTACAGCCTTCGATCATAATATCTTTGGCGACTCTTCCCTTTTCCCTTGCAAGGGCACCGCTGCCGCTCTTGACTGCGATTCCATCATCCCCCACATCTACAGTGCATCCTTTTACTGTGACACCCTGGCACATCTCAATATCGATGCCGTCTGTATTTGGCGAATCATAGGGGTTCTTTACATGTACATTTTCAATCAAAAGATTATCGGAAAGAAGAGGATGAATAGTCCAGAACGGGCTTTCAGTAACAGTGATGCCTCTGATCACCACATCCTTACTCTTATAAATCTGTAAAAGTGGTGGTCTCAAGAACTGCTTAGGTCTGCCACCGCCTCCACCTGGCTGATCTTCGTATCCTTTGTTGAGAGAAGCAAACAAAAGCTCTTCTTTTGTCTCAGGACCAGCTACTCTTCCTGTATTCTTCCAGTTGAGAATGTAGTCCCACCACTTCTTTCCATTACCTCTTAAGACTCCGGCACCTTCAACGACAACATCTTCAACTTCAGAAATGAAGAAACAAGGATGCATGGCATAGCAAGGAACACCTTCCCACCAAGTCTCTACAGGGCCATAGATTGAGAAATCATCGATAAATGAAAGCTCCGCCCCCTCTTCCAATACAAGTCTTGTATGAGATGGAATATCAATCGGGCCTGTCGGATAAACACCCTTCTCTATGTAAAGGACAGATTTACCGGCACATTCTTTTAAAGCCTTATTAATCTCCGGGCCATAATTTCCAAATCTGTCTCCACTACCTTTAAATACAACTCTGTCCATATTAATTCCTTTTTATGGCGATATGCCCTAATTACATTTTCATAGCAAAGACAGGTGAAAGTTCCGACTTTGAATGATAAAAAAACGTTGAAATGATTGTTTTTCAGTCTCCCTCGTACTGGATGACGCTTTCCACTCTATAAGGTGAAAGAATTTCCCTGCCCTTCAAGTCCACAAGTTCGATTAATGCTGCGATTCCTGCAACCTCTCCCCCAAGGCGTTCGATAAGTGCGATGGCAGCTTTCATTGTTCCACCGGTGGCGATAAGGTCATCAACTAATACTACTCTGTCCCCTTTTTTAATAGATGATATATCTATTTCGATCTCTGCCGAACCATACTCCAGATCATATGACTGCGATACAGTGTCACATGGGAGTTTTCCTTTTTTCCTTACAGGAACAAATGGAAGAGAGAGATTATAAGCGACAGGCATTCCAAGTAAAAAACCTCTGGCCTCCGCACCTGCAATAACTGTAGGCTCCATATCTTTTATTATTCTCTCCATAGAATCTATTGTAAGTTTGAGACCTTCTTTGTCCTGTAACGCAGAAGTAATATCCCTGAACATTATTCCTTTTTTAGGAAAATCAGGAACACTCCTGATGTAGTCTTCTATTTTTTTCATTTTTCCTCCTAACAACAATTAACGCAATTATATAGAAGTATTGCAAGAAAAGAATGAAGAAATACCATAATATAGACTACTTTTTCTATATATGTTAGATTTTTCCCGAGGGAGTAGGAGCGCCAAAAGCGGGCCCGTCAACATGCTGGAGAAATCCTGGCGAGCCGTAATTCCGAGACTCATGCCGATCTGGCATGGGGGTTACTCTCGGCCAAGAAGCAATAATCATATAGACGGAGTGAAATATGGATTGGAGACTATTATTTCTAAATAGTATTTTTCTTGGTTTTGGACTAGCTTTGGACGCATTCAGCGTATCGGTGGCGGACGCTATGGCAAACCCTGGCATGAAGAAAAGCAGGAAGATATCTATCGCTTTTACATTTGCCTTTTTTCAGATGTTGATGCCTTTATCGGGATGGTTTTGTGTCAGAACTATTGCTGATAAATTCTCTCTATTCCAGAAGGCAATACCATATATAGCATTCATTCTTTTGGCTTACATCGGCTTGAAAATGGTAATAGAGTCCCGTAAAGGCGAAGAAGAAAAAGACGAGGGCGCAGCTGTACTTTCTTTCGCCACACTAATGGTTCAGGGAATAGCAACAAGTATCGATGCCCTCTCTGTGGGCTTTGCCATTGCTGATTACTCTTCTCTAGAAGCTCTTACTTCCACACTGATAATAGGAGCAACAACATTTATAATATGCATCTTTGGTCTTGAAGTCGGAAAGAAAGTCGGAAAGGCATTCTCAGACAAAGCGACGCTCTTCGGTGGTTGCATCTTGATAATTATTGGTTTGGAGATATTTATTAAAGGAGTATTCTTCTAGAAAATCCCCCCAGTCATCAAACTGAGGGGATTTCCGTTGTGATTCCCTTAGATCTTATATTCTTCTCTCTGTTTCACCATCAAAGAGATATACACTTTCATAAGGAATTGAGAATTCGATATCGCTGTCCATTTCAGGAGTGTCGTGAGGATTGACCTTCAATATAGATTTCTCTCCCTGGATATCCACATAGACGTTCGTGTTGTCTCCAAGAAGCTCTGTCAGTTCCACGCTTGCCTTAATAGAGAGACTATCGTCTGCTTTTCCAAGTACGATAGCTTCTGGTCTAAAACCGAATACAATCTCTTTTCCTTCATATTTGGAAGCCTTGTCTCCAAGCTTCTTTGATAGATCTAGAGTATTATTACCAATAGTTATCTTACCCTTTTTCA
The DNA here is from genome assembly GCA_945947045.1 of uncultured Spirochaetales bacterium. GTDB lineage: Bacteria > Spirochaetota > Spirochaetia > Sphaerochaetales > Sphaerochaetaceae > Ornithospirochaeta. Next base: position 5,079 of record CAMEXG010000028.1, read on the forward strand.
AGACTGCTCTGACGAAGTTCATTGGCGGTTCACCGATAAAGCCTGCGACAAAGACATTGACAGGGTTGAAATACAAATCGTAAGGCGTTCCTACCTGCTGGATATAGCCTTCTTTCATTACAACTATTCTATCAGCCATAGTCATGGCCTCTGTCTGGTCATGTGTAACATAGATTGTAGTTGAACCTGTCTTCTGATGAATATCTGTAATCTCGCTGCGCATTGTTACACGCTGCTTTGCATCCAAGTTCGAGAGAGGCTCGTCCATCAGGAAGATTCCGACCTTTCTGATGATTGCTCTACCTACGGCGACTCTCTGTCTCTGTCCACCGGAAAGAGCCTTTGGAAGTCTATCAAGATAGTCTGTAAGACCAAGGATCCCTGCTACATTCTTTACCTTTTTCTCGATGATATCCTCATCGATTCCCTGAAGAGTAAGGCCGAATGCCAAGTTGTCGTAGACTGTCATCTGAGGATACAAAGCATAGCTCTGGAATACCATTGCAATTCCTCGATCCCTTGGACCTTTTTCGTTGGCTCTTACACCATCAATGAGGAAATCACCCTTACTAATATCCTCCAAACCTGCAATCATTCTAAGTGTCGTGGACTTTCCACATCCAGAAGGACCGACAAATACAATAAATTCGCCTTTTTCAATCTCAAGATTGAAATCATGCACTGCATGGAAGCCATTAGGGTAGATCTTATTTATGTCCTTAAGAGACAGGTATGCCATTTCAGACTCCTCCTTCTACTTTTTTCTTTGCATCGGCGATTATTCTCATTGCCATGTGCTTCATCCATAAAAACAGCATCTCAAAGGCCATGTAGAATATGCCGAAGAATATCGGTTCGACACCGAACACGACTCTGTCGTTGTTTCCCATAGTACCAACGAAGTTGATACCCTGGTATGTAAAATAAACACATCCAGTTACAAGTAGTGCATAGAGCACATTGAAAACCAGACTTTTAAAACTCTTTTTCGGGAACATCATCCATTTATCATTGGAACCTTCAGGATTTGCTATAAAGCGATAGAGATTATTCTCAAGAATATCTTTTACAAATCCCATGCCTAATGCCGTCACCACATAAAGATCCAAGTTGGATGGAATATACATTCCCAATCCCCAGACGAAGAAGTAACAGACTACTCCGCTAAACCAGAATTTAATAAAGAGGGCTTTGAAGGCAGGCGAAATATTAAACTTAGATTTCGATTTATACTTCTTTAGTTCCTCTTCGGAGTAGGAGGGGGTGTTTTCCTTGTTTGCATTTACAAGGTCATCCACAGCCTCTGTCTTAATACGGTAGATATCTTCCCCCTTCTCCTTCTTCATCGTTTCAATTACTCCTCACCAGAAATATCCAAAGCTTCCATCTGATCATATCCGTCGATATCTACAGCAGTATTGATCTTGCCAAGAAGCTTCTTGAATACTGGACTGAGTGCTGTAAGCACAACAGAAACTGCCAGTAAGATCATATGTACACCGAGGACAGATGCAGCCTTTGCAATATATGCCGTTCCTGCATTTACTACAATTGGGTTTGTTTCTCTGAATACAGCTGCATAAATAAGGTTTCTATAATTGAAATCGCAGAAAATAATAGCTGCTATCATCAAAAAGAAAAGGATAAGCATCGGCTTGTTTACTTTCTTTCTGTGAGGGAAAGCATTGAGGTATGTAACAAGGCTGAGAATGGAAAACAGCATTGTTGCAAAACCGCATAATCCCATTCCTGGTCCCTGAATCTTTGCAGTAGTATTTGAAATATATGTAAGATTCAGAGCATAGTAGAGGAACGAAATCAAGAAAGCAATGAGACCGATTCTCTGAGGATTGCGCTTAATAGCGACTACCTTCCTTCTAAACCACTCTTTTAATCCTTTCTTCTGGGCCATATTATTTACCCTCCCTGATTGCATTTGTGGTTTCTTTATCGAAGAAGTGCATTCTATCGAAAGAGACCTTGATCTCATCATTCATCTTGTAGTCACACCAGCCCTTAAGCTTACCTGTGAGCTTCATTCCCTTCTTTCCACCAACCATGATATTTCCATGTACCAAAGTGTTCATACCTAGGTTTTCGTTTGAGAATACTTTTACAGGAACATCATTTCCTATGACCACATTCTCTGGTCTTACACCAAGAACTATCTCTTTTCCGTTGTAAGAAGCGAGAGTTGACTTTTCCTTATCTGAGAGAGGAACAGAGAATCCTTCGCCCTCAAGTCTATCGCCCTTTACAGTAACATCAAGGAAGTTCATTGGAGGAAGTCCGATGAATCCGGCTACAAAGAGGTTTGCAGGTGTATCATAGAGCTCGAGAGGAGTTCCAATCTGCTGAACATGTCCCATAGACATACAGACGATTCTATCTGCAAGTGTCAAAGCTTCTGTCTGGTCATGGGTGACATAGAGCATTGTAGCCTTAAGTCTCTTATGGAGAAGAAGGATTTCTCTACGTGTAGAACCCCTGAGCTTGGCATCCAGGTTAGAAAGAGGCTCATCGAATAAGAATACTTTTGGTGTTCTTACAATAGCTCTTCCCATGGCTACTCTCTGTCTCTGTCCACCAGAGAGCTGAGATGGCTTCTTGTTGAGCTGAGTGGTAAGGTTAAGGATCTCTGCTGCAGCCAATACTTTCTTATGAATAACATTCGGATCCTCTTTTCTAAGAGTAAGAGAGAATGCCATGTTCTCATATACTGTCATATGACCATAGAGGGCATAGTTCTGGAATACCATTGCCATGTCTCTGTCTTTTGCCGGAGTCTGTGTAATATCCTTACCGTCGAGAAGAAGCTTTCCGTTTGATATATCCTCCAAACCGGCAACCATTCTAAGGGTTGTAGACTTACCACAACCGGATGGTCCTACAAGGACAATCAATTCACCATCTTTTACATCCAAGTTAAAGTCGAAGACTGCCTGGACATTGTTATCATATATTTTATCAATATGCTGTAAGCTGAGTGTAGCCATTAGTCCCTCCTGACCTCTTCACCAAGTGTTGCAAGATAAGCCTTGAGCGTGCGGCTTCTGACAATTCCAACGCCTGCAGCAAGGAGGCAACATACTCCACTGATGCAAAGGTAGACGACACACTTTGCAAACTGTCCTGAACCCATTACAACCTGCTCCACCTTTGCAACTGTGACAACAGCTGTAGATGCACGTAATGGAATTATAAAAATACGGACAAACTGCATAACACCCAAGAAAATAAGGACATAACAGTACTTTTCGCTATAAGTCTTCACTCCTTCCGAGGAGAGGAATGCAGCAAGCATGAACACAAGATTATAAACGATGGAGGCACCGATCATAATTGTGTAATAGTAAGTACTTACATCAGACTTATAAATACAGACGAAGTAGAACACGTCAAACAAAATCGCCAATAAACACAAGTTGGATGAGAACTTGTTCTTTATATAACGCATTCTATCCACTCTGGTGGCTTTATCTTGATCTTTCATGATCTGCCTCCTTGGACAAGAGCTTTTTCACCCTTCATAAGCTTTACTTTCCAAACTGTGTTGAAAACCAAGAGTCCGACTTCAACAAGGCCAAAACCAAATACCAGGTAATGGATGTCGAACCAGAATGTAGACTCTGTATATTTCTGCTTAAACATTGTAGCGTGGCGCATCAATGCTTCAAAATCCACATTAAGCCACTGTGCTCTGAAGTACTGAATCTGGAAATGAGCCCAGACAGCCACAGCAAGCATTGATAGAGCGAATACTGCAATAGCCACATAGTTACCTATATAGTATCTTCTGCGGTTATTAGTCTGAGTAATGAAGAGAAGGCATGCAGCCAAAAGCAACCATACTCCTGTCACCAGGAATGTTCGGTTAAACCCCTGCATGTTGTAATAGACTATCGATCCCGGCACCGTCGTGTAAGTGAGATCCGACGGATCTAGCATCGTGGAATAAAGGCAATCATAAAGGTCCGTCATTATTCCAAGAGAATAGATGAAGACGATTAGACCGGCAGCCAGTGCAAGATAGCAGACTAGTTTCTGAAAAGACATCTGCTTTTTGTACATAACCCCCTCCTGTTTGTTTTTAAGGATATCCGTTCCAGGGGATGACCCCCTGGACGGTTAGATGATGAGATTTACCAAAATTACTTGGAAATCGTGTTGTAATACTTAAGATCGCGGTCCCATGCACCCTGCTTAATGAAGAGGTACTGAGCTCCACCCCAGCTTTCGGAAACTGTCTTGACAGTTGCTTCTGCACTTGAGCAGCCTTCCAATGTGTAACCCTTTGCAATCTGGTCACAGAGGATGTTGACCTTACCCTTCTGCTGGTTGAACTGTGCCTGAAGTTCTGTGTATGTGTTGACTGTATCTGTCTCAACCTTTGTTGTAGGAAGTGTTGTTGGGATAGATGTGTACCACATATTGTCGCATACAGCGAGTTCAGGATGCTTGATTGTTCCAAGTCCGATAGCGACGGAAATCTTTCCAGCGCCTTCCTTACCAACAGCGTGTGTGCACTGATACTCGAATGCCTGGCTCTTTGCGAAGGAGAGAGTTGATCCAAGATACATTCTTGCGAAGTTGGTGTAGTTACCGGATGTAAGCTTCCACAAGAGTTCTTCTGTAACATCTGCAATCTCCGGCATCGCTTTACCGTTGAAGTTGAATGTTACATAACTGCCGTCAGCATTTGTCTTAATAAATACATCTGGACCATAGCTCATGAGAATCTGTCCCTTTTCGCTATATGCATAGTCGATGAGAGCAAGAGCTGCATAGAGCTTATCTGTATCGTCGCCGATACCAGCCTTTGAAAGTGCCCAACCATCTGTCTTAACACTTCTCCAGGATTCTGTGAATCTCATATAGACGCCGTTAGGATCTGTTCCGTCGAACCAGAGTGCAACAGGAACCATAACTGCCATGTACTTCTCGCCTTCCTGAAGCTTTGTAGCGTTCATGATAGTCTGAGTCTGGTTGTAGTCATAGCTCATGAAGCCAAGATCGTTCTCGAGCATCTTTGCTGATGTTTCTGCAGAAGAATCAACAAATGACTTGGAGATGAGTCCTTCCTTAGCCATAGCATTCATTCTTTCCATTGCTTCATATGTAGCAACTTCCTGTCTAGCATCATGGAGCTTGCCATCAGCACCGAAGTAGAGGTAATCCTGTCTTGATTCAAGACCGCGTACGCCAAAGAGTGTGCCGGCGAATCTGAAGAGGTCGACTCTTCTCTGGTTGTTGGCGTCTTCTCTTGAGAAGAGACCCTGTACAGTGTCTGTTCCGTTGAGAGTATAAGCGTTAGCGACAACACAGCGGAGGAGAGCAACGAGTTCATCAGCATCCCAAGCTGCATTCTGGCCAGCAAAGAGGTCAGATCTCTTTGTTCCATAGTATCCATTGTAAGCAGCGTCGATGTAGTCTCTGAGCATGTTGACAGCTTCAACACCAGAAACTTCACCCTTAGCGAGTGCACTGTTCATGACAGCAACAATGTTACCAGCCTTGTCATAATCTTTTGTGAGATCAAATGTGCCTGTTCCTTCAGCGTTGACTGTCTCAACTGTGACTTTTCCGCTTGTAGGCATATATGGCTCGTATGCAGCTGCATTGAGCTTTCCGCACTTCTCTGCTGTAAATGCACCTTCTCCGTCAAGAAGCTTTTCAAGCCAGTCGACTCTCATGAGAGGCATTCTTTCGATATCGTTTACACCATCGAAATATGGGGAGAAGTAGATGGCACCTGTAGATGTGTTACCTGTGATTGAAAGGCGAACGATTGGGTTTGAATCAAGATAAGCCTTGAAGTTTGGCATCATATCGAGGTATGGAGCGATGTCGACAAAGCTTCCCTTTTCACCATAGTCTACGAGAGAAGTAGCGTTACCGGAAACTACATCGACTTCATTGAGCTTCTCTACCCAATACTTAAGTTCGTTTGTAGCGCTGTTTCCCTGATACTTGTCTTCAATCTTAATGTTAAGGATATTCTGGACTTCAACCCAAGTCGGCTTGAGGTCGCCAGCATGATACATAACACCTGCAAGTTCGACTCCAGCACCAGCTGTATCAGCATCAAAGCTGAGACCTGTCTTCTTGCTGTTGTATCCTGTAGCCATTCTTAATACTGTTCCGTCAGCATAAGTAAGAGTCTTTGTCTCTTCAACCTTCTCTTCTACAACAGGAGCTGGAGTTGCAGCAGGAGTTTCCTGGACTGAAATCTCCTTTCCTCCATTAGCCATAAGAGAACAGATGGCGACAAGAGCCAGAAGAACTGTCAGAAATGATTTTTTCATAGTTTTCCTCCGTTTGAATATAAAACTATCACCAAATTTTTATTATTCTTTGACTCCACCCACGTTTACACCCTTTGCGAAGTACTTCTGAATAAAGGGGTAGATAACGAGGATTGGAACAATTGAACACACAATAAGAGCATAGATTACAGAGTCGGAGGCAAAAGCTTCGTTCCATCCGCTCATGACTTCCGGATCTGTATATTCTTCAAGCATAAGTCTGATATAGACCATCAATGGATGCTCGTTTGAGTTACTGATCATCTGGCGTGCCCAGAAGTAACCGTTCCATCTTGAGATTCCGAAGAAGAGGGCGACAGTTGCTATTGTGGATTTACTCATCGGTATATATACCTTTGAGAGAACCTGGAATTCTGTTGCACCGTCTACAATAGCTGCTTCTTCGATTTCTGAAGGTACGCCTTCGAAAGCGTTTCTCAAGAGAATTACGTTCATGGCAGCCATACCCATTGCGATGATGACAAGCCACTTGTCATCCATGATACCTACTTTGTTGAACACAGCCTTTGTGTTGAGGTAGTTGAGGTACTGTGGAACAATACCTGCACTGAACCACATTGTGAAGACCAAGAAGAAGTTGAAGGTCTTTCTAAACAACAGTCTCTTCTTAGAAAGGGCATATGCACCGAGAATAGAGTATCCAAGGGCCCAGATAGTACCGAAAAGAGTGATGTAGAGTGTATTGGAGTAAGCATTCCAGAACATATTGTTACTGAACATCTTTCCAAATGCCTCAAACTGGATATCTTTCGGGAAAAGTACGACTTCAGAGTACTCTACAGCCTTTCTTCCGCTTATTGATGATGATACTGCGTAAAGAAATGGATAGAGACAGCAGATAGCAAACATTGTAAGAAGCGTATAGCTGACTATTTTGAAAATAAGTTCCGATGTTTCAAGTTTTCTTTTCATTGTCCACCCCCATCAATACAACGATACGTCGGATGCCTTTCTGGCAATCGTATTTGCACCTATGACAAGGAGCATACCAATGATGTTGTTCATCATCTCCGCAGCTGTAGCAAGCCCCTTCGCAGCACCCTCGAGACCATAACGCTGGGCAAACGTAGATACTACGTCGGCTGTTACATATGTATTCGGGTTATAGAGAAGGAGAACCTTTTCATATCCTATGGAAAGGAGAGAGCCGATTCTTGTAATAAGCATGATGACGATAGTGGAGAGAATACATGGAAGAACGACAAATCTCATCTGGGCCATCTTTCCAGCTCCGTCAATCTGAGCAGCTTCATAACTGGTCGGAGAGATGGCGATGATGGCTGCAAAGTATACGATGGAACCGTAACCTGCCTCTTCCCAGATTCCACTAAGCTGATAAATGCCTCTAAAGAAGCCAGGGTTGTTCAAAAGACCGGAATTAGCAACTTCGTTTGTAATGAAGCCCAACTTGGCCAAGAGTTGTGATATTACACCGCAGTTGGATGTAATGGCGCCCTGCTTTACAAGCATGGTTACAAGAGAAGTCATGACGACAGTCGACATAAACTTTGGAAGATATGTCAAAACCTGATAAACACTTCTTGCAACGTTAGACTTTATTTCATTAAAGAAGAGTGCAAGGATAATAGGAACTGGGAACCCAAAACAAAGACCATAGAAAGATAAGAGGAATGTGTTCCTCAAAGCTCTCCAGAACTCTGCAGAAAGAGAATCTCCACCTACAAGCAACCTTTTAAAGTATGAAAAACCGGAGAAAAGCTGCTGAGATACAGGAAGTACCTCATCAGAGACTTTGAAACAACCCAATAGCTCATACATCGGGAAGTATCTCCAGAAGAGGAACACCAACAACATAGGAAGAAGCATTACGTAAAGACGCCAGTCTTTTACGATGGTTCTACCGACATGAAGCCAATAATGTTTCTCAACGTCGTCCCTGACCATTTGTTCCGGGTCTTCCCTATAGGTACCCGTCGATTCATCATAGATGAGATAATCAGAAGCCTTAGCCTTCATCTTTCCCTCCCTTTTCCTTTTCCTCATCGGACTTTAGGCGTACAAGATACGAAATCTGATCTTCAAATACACCGTCAAGTCTCCTGACAATCCAAATAATAACAAGCGCAAATACCCAAGAAAGAACATCAGTCGTCAAAAAGTCGACTAAAGCTCCGGCACCCTTTCCCAAGATCAGCGACACCACACCTCTACCAAAAGCCATGAGAAGAAATACGACAGTAGCGTATAGAAAAGAAAAGAAAACACCGGAGCGAATCTTATCTTTTCCCATCTTCTTAACCATCAGGAGAGATAAAACAGAGAAGAGATTCCCCAGGACATATACTGCGTACTGAACAGCCCCTGCCTTTGAAGCAAAACAGATGGCCACACCTCCAAGTGCACTGTAAAACAAGCCATAAAGACCCCATCTCATATAAACAATCGTCGTTAGAGCAGGAACTAATGAAAGCGTCCACGGCTGAGATTTGAACCATACCGTACCTGCCTTTACTACAATCGTCTCAAAAACAAACAGCAGTACGGTCCAGATCAATAAATCCATTGATTGGTATCTTCTCAGTCCTGAATCTCTACCCATACAGACAGTTGTCTACCCCTTTGGTTTGATAATTTTATCATCCATTAATCTTGAGTTGTCAAAAAAGTTCATATTTTTTGTCTGTTTCACCTTTTTTTTGACAGCAAGAGAATCGGATGATAAAAGAATCCCCCCTTTACCATCTATTTTTTAATGAAATTTGGAAGATAATACAGTCAGCCTTTTTGTAAAAAACGGATTTTTGATGCTTTTGAGAGGTTTTCCACCCCTCTTTACTCAAAATGAAAAATCATTCAGAATATTCCCTGCAGCAGATGCCAGGCAATGCATGCCTCCCAACCCCGCCAGGACAGGAATGTAGCAACGGTCAGAGGATTATGTATGTGACCAGGATTATTTGCTGCTCTTTTTTTGTTTATCCAGAATACCCTTCATTCTCTCGTAGTCTCTGTTTTCCACTTTTTTTTGGGAATAGCGTGCGTCTTCATAAATGGAAGAGAACTCATAAGAGTCGAAGGAGAGTATTTCGTCCTGAATCTCCCTCGTTGATAATGCATCTAGCTTTGCTTCTCCACTTCTTTTCACCACACTCTTCTTGTACTTACGTCTTATCTTTTCATCTACTGAGAGAAATAGTTTTACTTTTCCCTTTTTCTTCTTTTCAAAGTCAACGATAGCTTCCACTGAAAAGTCTTCTTTGAATTGGTCTCTATGTGTTTGTCTTCTTCCGTCTATTTCACGTATCTTCATTATTAGAACAAAACTCTCCAACAATAAGAATCCTAGGACGGCGGCAACAAATGTCCACATCAGGATATTACCCAAAAGCGAAAGGTTGAAAGGCTTACTGTCTCTGCTCAACCCCTTTTCTTTTGAAATAGGTTGATAGAAGCTGTCGTCACTCTTCTCTCCATTCTCTTCACCCCATTCATATTGGACACTTGTCTTCTCTCTTTCACTCTGTAAGCTTTCTATTACAAAGGGAAGAAGGAAGGAAAGAAGAGTGAATAAAGCGACAAAGATAATAATCTGACGTCTATTTTCTCTTAGAATAGAGACGACATCAACTTCCCCCTTCTCGTCTCTTATTCTTTTCAAA
>CAMEXG010000029.1 GCA_945947045.1 uncultured Spirochaetales bacterium
GATTGGATAGAGTTTTTCAGAGAAAAAGATATAGAACTCTTTATTGTTTGACCCTTTCGAATAACATAAGTTCTTTTTCTTCCTGATCTTTATTCTCCATATGAATAGAACCTATATTACTTAGATTTGACATATTTATCCTGCCGTTGGCAAGAAACGGCATATTGTAAATTCTTTCCACACCCTCAATATAATTGGCACCATACAAGGGATCAAAGAAATATAAATAGTCATTTGTAATAGAAGTAATAGTTATATAACGGGAAGAATTATCAAAAAAGACTTTTGCAACAGCCTTTCCTCCGCCAGTGAGTGTTCTATAGAGGCTGCACCCAGGGCCAAGAAAGACTTCATGTGAACATAAATAGCTGGTCGAAAGACCGCACTCTTTCATTTCTCTCTCCAAAAAATGAGAGAGGTGCTTAATACCCATGGTCTGTTCTTTTGAAACAAGAAGGCTATATGAGAGCGAATATATGCCTTCGATAATTGAAGCATCTATCTCTTCTCTTTCATAGAGAGTAGAAAGAGCGTTTATTATCGCTATGGGAGCAGAATCATTAGTCGTCACTTGATATGAAAGAGGAGTCTTCATATAAAAATACTACTCTCTATTATGAAAGATTAAAATATCAAAGGTGGTGTAAAGACTCTGAACATTTTCTGATATCTCTTTTCCACGCTGTTTTCAGAGAATCGGGAATAATCATCGGGTTCTATGTTATTTGAGGGATAGGAGAGAAACTTATGGTCATCATGCCCTTCATTGAATCCAGGACTAAAGAATCTTTCACTATAAAGGCTATCTGTCGGTATCAAGTTTTCCTTTGACAGCTGTCATCAAAGAAGCCTGCAGAGTCTTATCTACAGGCTTTCTGGTAAAGGGAGTGGGATAAATACCGAGTTATTTAACACTTCCAAAAGAGTCAAATATTATTTCTTCTATATTGATCAAGAAGAGAAAGGAGAGAAGAAGAGATCTCTTCTGTAGCCTTCTTTACGTCTGTGTTATTTTTCAACATGTCGCTTACGCCGTTCATAATTGCATAATAAAAGTCAGAACTTGGTCCAACTGTTACACTCTTCATCTCCTTCGGAGTTGACAACAACTGCTCAGGAGCTACTCTATACTGAGGATTCTCTTCCAGCTTAGCTTTGTACTCCTGGCTTTCCAAGGCTTCAAGGTTGGATGGTATATATCCAGTGGAGACAGCAAACTCAGCCTGGACTTCTTTTCCTGTGAGGTACTTGATAAACTCCCAGGAAGCTTTCTTTCTCAGCTCATCTTGGCTCTCGAACATAACAAGGCATGAGCCGGATACTGTGGCACCATATTCAGCTTCATCATTCACTCTTATAAACTGACTTGTTCCTACAGTAAATCTGTCACCTACCTTCTCGAGGACAGAAGAAACATTTGAGGAAGAAGAAGTAAAGACAGCGACTTCTCCTGAAACAAACTGATTAGTGGAGAGACTTCTGTTTTCAACCCCACCCTCGTTATATAATTTCTTCCATTCACCGAGGAACTCTTCCAGTTTTCCATTCTCAACGCAGTCCAATTCGGTGGCCATGCTGTCGCTGCCGTTTTTATTATTTACTACATAAGAGCCCATCTGTCCCAACCAGTTTGCAAGTAACGGAGTATTTGGAACAGTGCCGTAACTGGCAGCCTCTATTCCCGCTTTCTCCATATCCTTCTTCAGCTCTATAATATCTTTAAAAGTGTCAGGAGCCTTGTCCCAACCTGCAGCCTTAAGCATATCTACGTTATAGAAGGTAATAGTTGTCGAGAGGGCAAAGGGAAGTCCCAGGTTTACTCCCTGATACTCCCAGTTGGAGAGAGCTACCGGGATATAGAGAGAAGAGATATCTTCATACTCCCTGAATGCGTCGGAAGCGGTGAATGCACGTCCTGAGGAGAAGTAATCTACCTTTCCTGTTGCATCCATCTGCATGACATCGGGCAGCTCTTTATAGTTTTCAGCACTGATAATAGTCTTCATTAATGTGGTTGCATCTGAATACTGTCCCTGATAAACACCCTTTACAGTGATTTTATAGGGGTTTGTTTCGTTGAAAGAATTGATGAACTTATCCATCAGAACCCCGGCTTCATCACTGGCAGAGTGCCAGAATGTAATAGTAACAGGCTCATCCCCAAGTTTTCCTTCATTCTTCACACTTTCTTCTTTTGCCCCTCTGGCAAATAGAAGAGAGAAAGAAAGGAAGAGAGAGAGTAAAACGACAAATAGTTTTTTCATATTATCCTCCGCCTTCAACCAACTAAAGATCCATCTAATCCACCCTTCTTCATATTTCTTCTCATGATTATGAAAAGAATAATAGAAGGAATAAGAGAAATGCAGACTCCTGCCATAACAAGCTGATAGTTCTCATCCTCCCAGCTGTTAAGGCGGGTTATTCCCACCATTACAGTTCTCATCTCAGGTGATGATGCTGTAACGATCAATGGCCAAAGGTATGCGTTCCATAAGTTGATGAAGCTCTGTACAAAGAGAGTTGTGACTACAGGTTTCGAGAGAGGAAGCAAAACCTTCAAAATAAACCACAAGTCCCCGTATCCATCCATGCTTGATGCTTCACGCATATCTTTCGGTATCGTCTTGAAGCGCTGACGAAGCATGAACATTTGGGATGCAGAGACAAAAGAAACGATCATCACTCCCAGGTAAGTATTAAGTAGGTGCAGTTTCGATACCGTCAGGTAGTTGGTCACCAACAGAACATCGCCAGGGATCATCATTGTGCCCAGTATAAGGAAAAAGAAGAAATTCTTCCCTTTGAAATCATAGAAAGTAAAGGCATAGGCCGCGAGAATAGAGAGAACCATTCTCACGACAGTTCCGATAAATGCAATGATAAATGAATTGAGAGTATATCTAAGTAAGTTTCCCCTCTCCAAAGCATTTTTGAAGTTGTCTAGATAGAGAAAGGAGGAAGGTAATAGTTTTGGATTCAAGAACTCTGAAGGCGTCTTGAAAGAAGAGAGGAAGCAGTAGATGAGGGGGAATATTATGATTATTCCCAAGAATGACGCTATTAGTGTAACAAGTGTATCAAACAAAAAGTCTTTTTTCTTACGCTTCATAATGCACCCTCCTTCTTTCCGTCATAAAGGAGAGAATTGTAAAGAGAAGTGTCAGAACGAAAGCAGTAAGACTCAGCACTGCCGCCAGTCCATAGTCTGAACTGGAGAAACCTGACTGGTACATCATACTCATCAGCGTATTTGTCGCTGAGGACTCTGCACTGACACCCATGATTATGATCATAGGGGCGGATGTCATCATACATAGCACCAAGTTTGTACAGAATATATAAAAGATCGTCGGAGAAATAAGAGGAATCTCTACGAAGAATATCCTTCTCGGGAGAGATATACCGTCAACTTTGGTAGCCTCCATTACACTTTTTGGAATACCTCTGAGAGCGGAGAGCATCAATAAGTAATCGAAACCGATCCCCATCCATACTGTAAGTATTATACATGAAAAGAGTGCAGTGTCTGAGCTTTCAAACCAACCAAGCTTTAAAGAAAAGAAGTAGTTTATAAAACCCACGCTGGGACTGAACATTGACTTGAATATCATACATGAAGCAGACATTGATACTGACATGGGAAGAGTAAACATGGTCTCATAGACAGAGCTGAACTTTCGTTTTTTCTCAGAAAGCAATGCCAAGGAAAGAGTAATAACCAGCGTCAAAGGAACGTTCACCAATGCTATGGTCAAAGTGTGCCTGAGGGCAGGTAGAAAGTCTTTTCGGGAATATGTGTAGATAAAGTTCTCCAATCCAGCAAAGCCTTTAACCACACCCTTCGAGTTAACCTTACTAAATGCGTTGATTATTGTCCTGATAAATGGAAAATACACAAAGGCGATTGCAAAGAGAGTTATAGGAAGAAGAAGCAGAAAGACTCTCCTATTATCTCTTCTTTTCTTTAACGACTTTACATTATTGCCCATTGCCGACTCCATAGGTAATGTTCAATCCGCTTACAGCGTCAAACAAATACACATCGGAAAGAGAGAAAGAAAAGTGGAGGATGGAATCCTGAGTATAGTTTATCTCTCTTCTGTTTCTCTCTTCTTCAAGGGCGACTATCTCCGTTCCATCTACATTCATATGGACGATTATGCTGTTTCCAGTGTGCTCGGAAATCATAACCTCTCCCTCGAATAGTCCACCGCCATCGTCAAGAGTAATATACTCCGGTCTAATACCAAGCATAAGAGGAATAAAACTTTCATTTCTCTTTGACAGTGTAGAGGAATACTCCACTCCGAGAGCCAGCTCTTTGCCAAAAAGATTAATATAAAAACCTTCACTCTTCCTGTATGCAGATACAGGAATAACATTCATCTGAGGGTTGCCTATAAACGTAGCGACAAAGAGAGAAGCTGGATTGGAGTATATTTCATCGGGTTTCCCAATCTGCATCACCTCTCCGTCCTTCATCACCACCACTCTGTCACCAAGGGTCATGGCTTCTGTCTGATCATGGGTGACATAGACAAAAGTGGCATCTATCCTCTTTCTTAGTTTCAACAACTCAGAGCGCATCTGGTTTCGTAGTTTTGCATCCAAATTGGACAAAGGCTCGTCCATAAGCATGACTTTCGGGTTTCTTACAATGGCACGGCCAATAGCGACACGCTGTCTCTGCCCACCTGAGAGCTCCCTTGGCTTACGATCCAGATATTCCGAAATACCTAAGATTCCGGCAGCTTCCCTGACTTTTCTATCAACTTCTTTTTTATCTGGAATACGCTTTCGGATGGCGAAGGCCATATTGTCGAAGACAGACATATGAGGATACAAAGCATAGTTCTGAAAAACCATGGCAACATCCCTATCTTTACTCTCAGTATCGTTCATAAGGACATCGTCTATATATAATTCCCCCCTATCTATCTCCTCTAGTCCTGCTATCATTCTGAGGGTTGTAGACTTACCACACCCCGAAGGACCTAAAAGAACAACAAACTCTTTGTCTTTTATCTCCATAGAAAAGTCTTTGACAGCAACTACATCCTTCTTTTTCTCTTTGTTCTTTCTAAAGAGTCCACCTCCGACACTCTGAGAGGAGGTATAGACCTTTGTAACATTTTTTAATGTAATCGACGCCATTTCTTTTCCTATTTGTTACTTTTTCTTATACAGAAGAGAAAATAACAAGAATAACAAAGTGAATCAAGGCGAATAATATTCTATATATAACATTATTTTTCTAGTAATTAACAATGTTTCTTTATTTACCCATGTATTCTTTCATATCATTTCGAAAATATGTTATTAATTATAACAATAATTAAGAATTATTATCACTTTTCTTTTCAATAATGTTTTGCTGCTTTTCTTGTATGTTTTTTTATTTTTTATATCAATTTTTCAATAAAATATGGAAGGAGTTACACATTATTCATCATCTGATATGTATTCTCCATAATTGGAGAGCGAAGGAGAATAAGCCGAGATCTGATGAAAGTAGGAAGTTTATATATCGGGTCATAGCCAAACTAAAAGAGTATGTTCTTTATTAGTCTTCGATTTCTCCAAAACTCTATTCATTTCCAATAAACAAGAGCCATCAAGTTCCAGATGAAAGCATTATTTTTATATAAGTAAGCTAATATCTTTCTCGCTTAATGTAGACCCCTCGTGTCTGACTACTTCTGAAGCAAAGAGGTTAGCTTTTTCCAGTGCCTCCCTTTTGTCTTTCCCCATACTTCTATATGAAATATAAGTTCCTAGGTGACAGTCTCCGGCACCTATGGAGTCCACAACAATAGACTCCCTGCTCTTTTCATAGATAAAACCGTCACTAGTCAGTATAGAGGCGCCATCTTTTCCCATGGTTACGATTACATCGTTACCTGTCATGGCTCTCAGAATTTTCATCGCCCTATTTATATCGCTATCTTTTGTATAACTGATGATCTCCTGGTCGTTCAGGTGAATAATAGGATTAAGAGCGAAGATTCGCTTTACAAACTCTTTCTTAATGGTCAGAAGCCTAGGACCAGGTGCGAAGTAGATATTCTCAAACCTGTTTTCTTCCAGAAATCTTACTATTTCCTCCCCTGTGTCTTCCTCCAGTTCAAGTCCACATAGGTACACATTAGAAAATGTTGAAAGATCAAGGGACTTGAACCACTCTCTATTAAACTTGTACTCAATTCCATGATAAGCGACGAAGCTTCTTTCTCCGCTTTCCTCTACCAGACATATACAGGCTCCGTGAGGCTCCGGGGAGGTACGGAAGACCGGTACACCTTTTTTATCCAGTTCCTTTTTCACAAAGTCGCCATATATACCGCTTCCGATCGTTACTCCATGTAGGTATGGAACAGATAATAGTCTCAGCATCTGGGACACGTTATATGCACACCCTCCCAGTGCATAGTGGTGCACCCCGGAGTTAATTGAATCCGTAGTACTTGGTAAACGCGGAGTCGGTATTACTATATCCACAGTGCATGATCCTATTACAAGAGTCTTTTCCATTTTTCAGCCTCTAGAAGAATATATCAAAAAGAAAGCTTCAATTCCTATTACTAATCTAAGTTTAGCTTCATTAATACTAGACTTTGATACTCCCCTTCCTTATTTTTAAAGCCTCTTCGGTTCTCTCCATACGCTACAAATCCTAAGCTCTTATAGAGTTTGACAGCCCTCTCGTTGTCTTTCACAACATCCAACTCTATTTGGGAGTATCCGGCTCTTTTTGCGCATTCAATAGAGGACAAAGTCAAGGCCTTTCCTATCCCGTTTCCCCAATACTCTTTAAGAATACTTACCCCATAGGTGCATCGGTGGGATACTTTCATCCCTCTTCCAACCCCGTCTATTCCTGCACTTCCCACAATCTTTCCATCAACGACTGCAAGTATCTCCGCTTCCTTTTCATCGTTTTTCTTCATCTCTAGATACTTACTTTCTTTCTCCACTGTGAAACTGCACTCCTCCGGGTATGTCAAAAGATAATCACTTTCTCCATGTGTCTTGATGAAGGTGTCAAGAACAGCTTCTCCGTCTTCCTTCTCACCATTTCTAATTACTAAGACTCTTCCATCCTTTAACTTACACTCTTTGTAATAAATCATTTTTCACTTCCCTTCTTTTTGTGTCGCTTACTCCATTGTCAAGCAGAACTCAAATAACACCAAAGTTTTTTATATTCCAAAAGCAATGAGAGGAATGACCATCTCATCTTCAGTCATGCTGCCATGCATGGATTTCAGCTTTTCGCCATAGAAAAACAATGTCTTGTTACTTCTAGAGTAGCCTAAATAATCACCAAGCATCTCTTTAAAGAGCGGGTGCTCATTTTCTCTACCGAAGAGTTTCTTTTCTATAACTTCTGTTCTATCTAAGAGAACATAATCATTTGAGAATCTATTAAGAAACCTCTCCTTGAACTCTTCTTTCTTACCTTCCTTAATAAAGAAGTTGGGGGTTCTAGGCTCCAGAGAAGGAAGACGTATGAGCGTATCCATAATCTCAGGATATTCATTTATATAAACCCCGTCAGCATCTATGTGCCCATGGTCCGCAGTAACGAGAAAAAGAGTATCGGAAAGAGAGGAAGCCAACTTCGAGACCTTATCTTCTATTGTCCTCAGCTCATTTCTTACGACTATGTCTTATGTTCCCGATTCATGTAAGAGGCCATCGGGGCCTGTCCAATATGCGTATATAAACTTTCTTCCTTTTTCTTTACATATCATCTCAATCCTATCCAACACAGAATCAAAGGTTCCAGGATAAGGAGGAATAAAGGGAGAGGAGCCGAATGCCTTCCCGCCTCCTTCATTTATCTTTGTAATAATAGATTTATAAGGAGCATACTTAGACGCAACAAAATATGACGCAGCATCTCTTGTGGTTCCTTGAACCTTATTGAGAAATACCGTCACATTCTCTCCCACTTCAGGATAATAGTTGTCCCAGCCAAGCCAAGCGTGAGAGATGGGAGGAAGAGAAGAGAGCACACTTGTAGTGGCGGCGACGGTAGTTGCAGGAAATACGGAAGTATACTTTAAGAGAAGATTGCTCCAAAAGGCTCCTCTTTTATCCAGAGTCTTCTCCATTATAGAGACGCCCATTCCATCCAAGAGCAAGAGCACTATATTCTTGTAATCTTTCTTCAGTATATTATCTACGATTCTCAGACTCGGCTCCTTGGTCTCTACACCAAATGCTTTAAGAATGGAAGACGATAGATTAACAAGCGAATTGCTATAATCAGGAAATACTATTCTTTTTTCCATATTCTCCTTTTTTAAACACAACTATTATTTTCACTACATGTGTTTTGAAATATAATGCACCAAGGATAAAAACATGAAAAGTAAGGTTTCAAAGATTTTTAACTTCTCTCTCTTTATTATTCCCCTTCTCTCTTTCATATCGCTTTTCATTCATCAACCTGCTCTCACCATCACTCTTTTCACTATTTCTTATCACTTTTTCGAAAGAATGATATCGGGGGTGATCTCTTCATATATTAAAGTAAAAGGGATTTCCCCCTACTTTAAAGTAAGAGAGTGGGAGCTGAAGCTTTATAGAGTGATCAGAATAAAAGAATGGAAGGATTATGCTCCTACATATAAGCCTGAAACCTTCATAGTAAAAGATCTAAATAAGCTGAGAGAGTCCATGCTTGGCTCGGAGACTTGTCATATACTCTGTTTTCTTTTCAGCTACATTCCTCCGATCATCTCACTTACTGTACCATACCTGAAATCTACATTCATTATCTTCTTCATTACTTCTTTTTTATCAAGCATCTTCGACCTGTTGTTGATCTTTATCCAAAGATACAACAGAAACAGAGTGGAGAACATACTAAGGAAAATGCCCCACCTAAAATAGTGGAGCATCGCTTATAGCAAATACTATCAATTATTCTTTTTTCTTTCTTTCCTTTAGCCTCGGTCCAATTATCGGATATACGATCGCCACAATAGAAATAATGAAGAGAATAACTGTAAGCGGTCTCTGTACAAAGCCAATAGGACCTGTGACCATCAATGTCTGGATGTAGTTTGTCTCGATAAGCTTACCAAGTACAAGTGGAGATGACGGATAGTCATATTTTTTGAACATCCATCCAATAAGACCGAATACAAGACATGTTCCTACATCGAACATACTCTTCTTTATGGAGTAGCTTCCAAGAAAGGCGAAAACGAAGATCAATGGATAAAGAATAGTCTTCTTAATATATCCGACCTTGACCCAAATCTTGGCGCCGAAAGTACCGATAAATGCAAGAAGGACGTTTGCAATAAACATGTAAGCGAAGAGTCCATATACAAGACCTGGTTCTTCTGTAAAGAGTTTTGGTCCCGGGTTCAGGTTATGGATCATCAAAGCAGAGAGAAGAACCGCTGCAGTAGAGGCCCCCGGGATACCGAGAGTGAGAAGAGGAACCATGGCTCCACCAACTGATCCAGAATATTAGATATATAATGTTTTATTAAATAAGATTTTTCAAAACGATAGCCTATAACCCTAATTATAGCTTTTAATTTAACGTGTTATATAGGTTATCGATATCTTTTTTGATTAAAGGAGACATACTATCTTTAAACCTTGTGATGTCTATTCTTTCAACTGCTTTAAGGACACTTGACTTGGTCTCTGGACAGTTTTTTACAATTTCCTTCAGTGCTTCGATGCATTTCCTGACAACAACAGGTTTCTTATCTTCCAGTAAGGCGAGTATCTGTGGAGTTGATCTTGCTACTTTTCCTTCCCTGTCCCACTTAGAGAGGGATGCGATAATCATGATGCACCTGGTTTTATAATAGCTGTTCTCTTCTTTTAATAGAGAGAGTAAATCATCGAAGTACTGATAATATTGATCACTATATGTAGATTCGGCACAAATCTCCCGGGTATAAGCATATGCTTTATTACAGTCTTTATCTTTAAGTATCTCGATCACACTACGTACGGCATAGTATCTGATTCCTTCCTCACCTATCATATCGTCCAATTCAATACCCATGGTGTCTTTAATATTTTTTGGGGTATGTTGGTAAAGAGAGCTTTGCTTCCTTCCCCGCTTCTTGGCACCCTGCTCCTTAATAGAGGGGGAACTACGAGTAGAGCCTCTCGTAGTTGCTTCCGATATATTATTCCTTCTTAAATATAAGTGCTCCTCATTATTAGAGAAGCACCTATATGCTTTATTAAGTGGTTTCTGCCTCCAATTCAGCTGGAGTTATCTCTTTAGGAATAGGACAGACATATGGCTGGCCACCTGTCTTCTCCCTATGCTGGCTCCAAGCTTTTTCTATTACTTCAGGATTATTAAAGATATCTACAGCAGTTGCAGCAATGATTTCTCCTGCAAACAGCATTCCCCTATGGGCAAAATCACTCTTACCACAACTAACAGCCTGCCAGCTATGGGCGGCGGTGCCTTTTGGCCAAGTACTTGTTCCACACTGAGTGACAGGACATACCCAACTGACGTCACCCACGTCGGAAGATCCTGGAAGAGGAATATTTCCAGCCTTGTTCCAAGGATATGGTTTAATATTAAATGCGCTATCTCCGATGGAGTTCGGATCCTTCTGAGTCTTTACAATTTCGAAGGCGAAATCCATATCGGATGCATCTTCCACAGGGTTATGTATTTCACACATATTCTTATACATAATCTCATCGAGGGCAGGAATAAGAAGTGTATTACTTGTTCCCTTCAAGAACTTTATCTCGACTTCAGTGTCTGTCATCAAAGCAGCGCCTCTTGCAATATTGTTCACCCTCTCGTAAAGAGATGCAAGCTCCGGAGCATATGGAGCTCTAATCTGATAAAGAGCAGATGCATGGGCCTGTACTATGTTTGGAGATATTCCACCTGTATCGGTAATTGCATAGTGGATCCTTGCACTAGATGGCATGTGCTCTCTCAGGAATTGGACTCCGATATTCATCAGTTCCAATGCGTCCAATGCACTTCTACCCTTTTCTGGAGCAGCTGCGGCATGAGAAGCCTTCCCTGTAAAACTATAGCGGATCGAATCATTTGCAAGAACAGGTCCAGGAGGCATCATGTTCATGTCTGCAGGATGCCAGCTTAATGCACAATCCAAGTCATTAAAGCATCCCTCTCTCGCCATAAACGTCTTGCCACTTCCACCTTCTTCTGCAGGGCATCCAAAATATATGACAGTCCCCTTCTTTCCTTCAGTTTCAAGGTAATGCTTGTATCCTACAGCACCCATCAGAGCACCCACACCTAATAGATTGTGGCCACAGCCATGCCCATTTCCGTTTCCGCAAATAGACTCTTTTACAGCGACTCCTGCCTTCTGGCTCAGTCCAGGGAGGGCATCATATTCACCAAGGAAACCTATTACCGGCTTGCCGCTACCCCACACCGCCTTAAAAGAAGTCTTAAGCCCCGCAAGCCCCACTTCCACACTAAAGCCTTCTTTCTCCAGAAATGCCACGTAGTCGTTTACCGACTCTTTCTCTTGGAATCGAATCTCTGCGTTGCTCCAAATCTTATCACTAAGTGCATAGAAATCAGATGATCTCTCTTCTAGGTATTTGATTACACCTTGTTTATCCATTAATAGTGCTCCTTGTAATCATTATCGTACTAAATTTATCTTTTTGTTTAGTTTTTTCTTCTCTTTCCTGCTAAACATACTATGAGTATGGCAATAATGAGTAACATCAAACTACAGATTAATCCTGTTGCACGTAGTATAAGAGACAACTCGGGATTTGGAGTTCCATTTACATAGGGCTCCAACAAGTTTATATGAATTCCTGTTTCTCCTACTACATATATAGTAAAGAAGAGGACCAGCTGCTCCATTATGCTTCCTGCGGTCTGGAGTCTAGTCTTCACAAGAGCTCTCTCCTCCGTCTTATAACGCTGGTCCTTCATATAATTAACGTTGACTTCTGAAACAAGAATGTTGGCAAAAGTGCTACTTAAGATTATTCCCACTATGTTCAGGGCCTTAGAAGGAAGGGTCAAAAGAAAAACAAAGAGAGACGAAAGAATTAAACATAGATTACTTAATTCATTTTCCTTCACCTTCTTTGACATAATCTTTCTTACAACGTCTGAAACAATACCGCTAAAAGCAATGGCAAGATAAACCATCATAGCCATGGATGTGTTCCCTACCGATGTATGGTACACAAGGCTATAGAGCATAATGAAGCTCTTAATTCCTCCCACCCAATATGTCTGGAATGTATAATCTTTGTATTTACGTCGTCTATAGAGTTCTATGGCAAAGAAGGCTAATACTGTAACAGGTGTCAACCACATTAATACAGAGACACCAGACATCTGGTACTGCCTAGATATCAAGAGACTAAGGAGAGCCAAAACACCGAAAATAAAGAACACCGGATTTTTTTTACTTTTATCAAAGGCTTTTCTATCTTGATATATTCCGTTTCCATCTATTTTTAATACTATCCAAACTATATAGGCCAAATAGATGAGAAATAGTATCGGAATAATAGGAAGACTATTATTTCTCAGCACCATGACAAACATCATCATTACCAAGTACATAATGAGCCCCAGGGTCTTTCCTTTCTTGAGAGATGGATTCTCTTCTACCATCTTTGAGAATAGGGGGATAAACATCGCTCTCATCGGCGCCAGTCCTACGCCCACAAGAAGCGCACTCACCACAAGTAGTGGCCTATATAGATAAGAAAGAATCATCAGAACACCACCCAGGAGCGCCATGAATAATCCGTCTTTCATTATTCTATAGGGGTTGTTGATTTCACCAAAGCCCCTCAACCCTATGATGCAGGCTCTCTCGATGGAGTAAAGAATCAGGACAGGAACAAAGAAATTGACAGTGTATGCTTCTCCACTCAAGAGGGATGAGAAAATCATGAAAGGTAGAAGGGTGTAGCTCTCAGACAAGCTAGACAAAACCGCCATTTCCATCTTTGTTATTGGTTTCTTTTGCTCCTGCATAGAATAACGCCTCCTTTTGAGAGAAAAACAAATATTGAAACTGAAGGCTCAAAAAGTGTTCTCCCTGAGATAAATTGAAAATCAACGCAGCTGTTCATTTTGTCTAATATTACATTGCCACTTTTTTACAGTCAATTTTTTACTTTTACTTAAAGAGGTAATGTATTATCTATTCTTTTGAAAAAAATGGCTTTTCAGAAGACAAGATCTCTCCTGAAAAGCCAAGTGACACCAATTAACGAAACAATATACAGTTGTTAATGATATATCTGGTAGTGTCGGTTCCAGTTAATCACTTATCTTCCCTACTTCTTCTTGATAAGTAATACCCCTAACTAATTCTTTATACTCTGAGAACAAGTCTTCCTTCTCCATCTTCTCTCCCTTTTACCTTAATAATTATTTTTATGGCAATACATGATAAAGGAAAGAGGACAATGGACTCTCTATAAATAAGCTGAATATATGGGTGCAAAGTATTATAATCCATAGAGTTCATTGTCTTATAATCAACATTACTTTATCCTGCAAGTCTTGACTGAAATCCTTTAGATCCTCCACGCTTATGGCACCGTCATTAATGAGACCAAGAATATCATAAAACATATTAGAACGCCTTAACGTCACAGCGACACCTGGGGTGTTCTTATCTTTGTTTATGCGTTTTTGTAACGCCCAGAATCGATCTGTGGCCGGTTTATCTTTTTGTAGCATTTCGCAGTATTCACGGCATAGTCGTTCCATATATCTTTCCTGCCAGATACCAATTCTTTCTCTATATAAAACCCAGTCACTTTTTGATTCGTCCATAATGATTCTCTCCTACTTTTTTATAATGATATTGAACCAAATAAAAAAGCCCCTTGTTTTAGAAGGAGCCCAAAGACTTATCGCTTTAAGTATCTCTCTTCCATTTCCTTATTGTGTGCATTAAAGAGTTCCAATGCCCTCTTCTGTATCTCACATATACTCCTTTTATCCACAGCCTCAAATTCTTTCTTCACCCTGAATGAAGCTAGTGCGTGGCTGTCATTGGGTCTTTCATCAGAAGCTTCAGCCAAGAATTTATCCAACAAAGCCAGATTATTCGAGTAATGAAGCTCTACAAGTTTTGCTCTATATTCAAGTTCTTCTGTTGTAATACCAGGAAATGACTTCATATCTATAGTGTGCTGGGCTTCATGCTTCAAAAGAGACACAAGGAACTTCTCGCTATTAAAATCATAGGCCTTTTCAATACAGTTGATAGTCCCGTCAGGTGAAGCCCATCCTCCTGTTCCAAATCTTCCGAAAGTAAGGTAATCCATCCAGCTTCTGAAGACAAAGCCTTTCAAAATGTTTACTTTGTACTCCGCCGTTCCTCCAGGCAGTTCCACTTTATAAACAGTCGGAACTGTTTCTTTCCAAACATAAGGACCGAAAAACCCCTGTGTCTTACCAAACTGAGAATAATATCCCTTATCCTTGAATAATTCTTGGAGATTATTTCCAAGAATCACTTCGTCGACATCCTTTGTTCCAAGAATATCTTTCAATCCCTCCAGTAGTCTTTCAGAAGCCTTTGACTCAGGTATTCCACAGTAAAAGATGTCCCTATAGTATATCTGGTATAATAGAAGAATGTCGTTTAGATCAGATGGAATATCATAAGAGAGATATTTCTCCTCTTCAAAAATCGCTACATATTCAGGAAGAATATCTCTATATTCATCATGTTCTCTCATGAATTCGATGGCGCCTTTTATGTCACCTCTAACAAAAAACTGACTTATATCCATTATCTCTCCTTCTTACATCAACATATCACCTCAAGAAAACTTACAGTCTTCTTTGGGTCTATATCTCTTACTTCGTAGTAAGATTCTTTGTACCACAGAACAAAGCCATCATTATTGAGTATACAGCACTCCGGGAGTTTATACTCCTTTCCTTTTGTATAAACAGCCTTTTTCCCATATGTTATTCCAT
>CAMEXG010000030.1 GCA_945947045.1 uncultured Spirochaetales bacterium
TTTCCAGTCCTCTTTCAATGGCCTTCTTCATTACACTCCATACTTCTCCTGCATATTCAAGGATAGATTCACCCTCATATTCAATGGCCACTTCCCACATCTGGTATCCATGATAATCACAGTAGTGAAGCATCTTCTCCATATCACCGAGAACTAAATCAGGATAGACTTTGTCGTCAACAAGGTTATCTTCCCCCTCTTTGACTATTTTTCCGCCTCCGACAGAATAATAAGTATCTGTAGCTTCATCAGAAATAAAAGTGACAGCATTTGGATGAAATGGTTTGAATGAATCAGGGTACCATACAATCTCATTCTTTATTCCATTTGCGTTGAAGACATCTACAATAGCTTTATCTGTAAGGTGTCCCTTTCCTGTGGCGGCAAGAGATCCATATAACTCTACTCTTACGCTTTTAATGTCACTGTGCTCTCTGATGTATCTTTCCGCCGCCGCCCTAGGTCCCATTGTGTGGGAAGAAGAAGGGCCATATCCAATACGGTATAATTCTCTTAATGATTCCATACTCTTATGATATATCCTCTTTCTCCTCCTTACAACCACGACTCACCAAAGAGGAGGAGACGAGACCCGTGTATGGTAACTTCCCTTCTCATCCAGCGTCACAGTAAGCATCAGATCTCTATTAAAGTTTATGTAGTGGTACACTCCTGGGAAAAGAGACACTGTACCGGGATCAAATACATCTGAAACAGATATAGATTGGGAGTGGGAATAAAGAGAAACCCACTTCCCTTTAGGCACTCCATCCAAAGGCACCCTGTACTTTTTATAGAGCTCTATTTCGTTATCATTTATTTTTCCTTCAAGAAGAGAAGAGAGAAAAGAGACTCTGTTTATGGCACCCAAATCAGGTATTCTTTCTTTTATTCTCTTTATACTAGTTTTGCTTACAGGAGAAGGATATGTCTCTGAAGCACGAATAAGCATATCGGCAAAGAAGCCGTCTTCTGGCGAGAGCCATACTTTATTATTATCTCCAGGCTCCCAGAAACCTCCCAATGGTTCCATATCCCCCAGTGGGTAGAAAGCAAAAACCATAACCGAGTCTCTATCTGCTTTTACTTTTATGCACCATACACCTCTATCCATATAGACTGTCTCCACTCTGTCTCCATCAAACCATTTGACTTTGTACCACATCTCTTTTCCGCTTACTTCCTCCCAAGGAGTATCGAAGTAAGGAGAGACGGTAAGAGTAATAGGAGGAGAAAACGTACATGATGATAACAAAACCACAAGAGTTAAATAAAAAGAAATTTTCTTCATACTTATATAACTCTTTTTTGATGGAAACTGTCGAAAAATGACTTACGTATCTATTTGTGCTATTATTTATACATAGACTAAAATCGTAGGAGAAGAAAATGAAAGTAATCAACGCAACTGCTTCATTTAAAATAGAAGCCAAGTTTTCAAAGGATAATTTTGAAAATGATATTATGGATTATGCGGACGAAATAGAAGACCTCCTGGACTATGACTGCTCGGTATTAACTCCCGAAGTCATCGATGAAGGAAAAGATAGTGTAACTGCATCTATCCCTGTAGAAGCCTACATAGAGATCATCGATGAAAAAGACCATGTGGAAGGAGAAGAGGAAATAAAGAAGGAAGTCGATAGTGGAGCTTTCCAGCTTCAGACTATTCTTGAAGATGGACTCAATGGCGATATTTCTCTTTCTGATATTGATTACTCGTCAAAATCTTTTAGAGACATGTATGCTTATAAAGATTGGGTAATGCAGGATTCGATAATGAGTTTATTGAAAAATGACAGCGACTTCGAAGAATCATTCCCTTATCTTATTTTGGATTCTTATGACTCTGAGATCACAGGAATACATAAGACTGAAAACGCATTATATGTTCAAGGTATAGATGAAGACGGAGAACACTTCAACCTCGCTCTCAAGTTTGTAAAAGAAAGAAACGACGAAGACCTATTCCTTATGGAAAAGCATATGAATGACTTGTACCCGGAAGGACACCAGTATTTCCTACAGATAGTGGAAGACGGAGAAAGCGACGAAGACTGGTCTATTATCAATGACAGTGAAGACGATTTCTTCAACACTTACTTCAGAGTCATTTCTCTTAAAGATGTGGATGAAGGCGACGACGGATTCTATGCCGCAGATTCAATCCTCTGCTGTATCGATAACGAGTATGAAAGCAAAATCGATGAAGATTATTATGACGACTTTGATGATGAAGATGATGAATAAATACTCGTAATCTTTAGTAAAGGGCCGATTATCCGGCCCTTTTCTCTGGATTATTAAGATTTGTTAGTTTAATAAACAATACTCTATTTATAAAAAATCTATTTATTTATAAACTTTTTACGCATTAATAGGTAATCTTTTCTAAATTCTAACAAAGTGTTTTGAACTCTCTCACTTTTATAATCGCTATATGTCCAAGGGAATGATACATACTCACGGTTTTTATACATAAGAGTTAGCTCTGCATATAAATTCTGACCAATTGCGATACGATGGGAGCGGTTCTTAGTAGTAGCTAGAATGATATTGGATTCACTTAAAGTCCCTGGATCCAAGTTAATCTTTCTTCCTCCGTTTTCTTCATACTCCTTCTCTATTTCATTTGTAATCACTTTGACATCAGCCAAAGAAGAAGGAGAAACAAGAGTAGAGAAAGAGATAAAGAAACGCTCTATTCCTTCTCCCATTTCCGGAACGTAGTAGTCTGTAAAGGAAAAAGGAAATGGATCTGAAATAGTCTTTATGGGACCAAAGTTTTTCTCTAAGCTAGCCCTCAGTGTCTGAGGAAAACCTTTGACACTGAGAACCCCCATAAAAAGCATTACGTCATCATAAGGTTTATATTCCATTAGAGTATCCCATTTTCATAGATTCCAAGGAGTCTGAAACCTACAGTAGAATCTGCTATTTCCCTGCATGTCTCATTAAAGTCAGTGTTTTCAGGAATAAGGGCGTCTACATAGAAAGTATATTCCCAAGGTTTGCCTGGAATTGGTCTAGACTCCAACTTCTGCATATTCAAGCCCTTCTGATAAAGAATCTCCAACACCTTCATCAATGCACCTGGCTCATCAGAAACATTAAAGAGGAAGGATGCCTTTTCTTTTTTTCTTCCCTTAATAAATCCCTCTACGTTCTCTTCTCTTGTAAGTACATAGAAACGAGTATAGTTTGAAGGATTTGTCTCAATTCCCTGTCTGATGATCTCCATGCCATGATACAAGGCTGCAGGAGAACCTGCGATGGCTGCTATTGATTTATCTCCATTTCTTTTTACAAAACCTACAGCTCCGGCTGTATCGAAGAAAGGAATTGCTTCTGCTTGCGGCATCTCCCTCTCCAAGAACTCTTTACACTGGGCTATTGCCTGAGGGTGTGAATATACCTTCTTAATATCTTTTATTTCTGTTCCAGGAAAACCTATAAGGTTATGTACAACACGAATCTCCGTCTCCCCTACTACCTTTAGTTCAGAGTGTATCTTTATTAAATCTAACGGATCATATACAGCTCCGCCCAATGCATTCTCTACAGGTATGACACCGAACTTCGCTTTTCCAGAAGAAATAGAATCGAAGGCATCTTTGAATGAATGGCAAGAGAGAACCTTAACGTCCTCCGAGAAGAAACGTCTGGCGGCAAGCTCTGAAAATGCACCCCTCTCTCCCTGAAAAGCCACTATCGTCTCGTCCTGGGAAGAAGTAGTTAAATCTGCTGATTCCTCTTTTATTGACTCAGGAATAATACGAGGTGTCTTCTCCAGAGTTTTTCCAATTACCGGACAGAGAGCCTCTATATCTCTCATCAACTTTTCAAACTGTTGGGGATAGAGAGACTGTGGACCATCGGAACATGCTTTCTCGGGATTGTTGTGAACCTCGACTTCGATTCCTGATGCTCCGGCGGCGATTAAGGATAGAGACATAGGAGAAACCATATCCCTTATTCCCGTCGCATGGGACGGATCCCCTATTATCGGAAGGTGTGAAAGCTTTCTTACAACCGGTATTGCCGATACATCCAAAGTGTTTCTGGTAGCTCTTTCATATGTTCTTATTCCTCTTTCACAAAGAACCACTTTATCAGTACCGCTGGACATTAGATACTCTGCAGCCATCAACCATTCTTCAATCGTAGCGCACATTCCTCTTTTAAGGAGTACAGGCATCCCTGTCTTTCCAACAGCTTTTAGGAGTTCGAAGTTCTGCATGTTTCTTGCACCGATCTGGAACATGTCAATGTATTCTTTCATCATCTCAACGTCCAGAGGAGAAACGACTTCTGTCACAACAGGCATGTCAAAAGCTTTTCCTGCAGCCTGAAGATATTTCAGACCCTCTTCACCCAAGCCCTGGAAAGAGTAAGGAGAAGTACGTGGTTTGAATGCACCGCCACGAAGCATAACTGCTCCTGCCTCTCTTACTTTTTCTGCAATATTCATAATCTGATCATAGGACTCGACAGCGCAAGGACCGGCCATTACACAGACTCTGTTTCCACCTATGCTTACTCTTCCCACCTTTACAATCGTGTCGTCCTTCTTAAGTTCACGAGAAGCCAACTTATAAGGTTTTGAAATAGGTAATACTGAGCTTACTCCGGGAAGGAGTTCTATTTCTCTTGGGTCTATATGTCTGGAACCAACAGCTCCCAATACAGTGTCATTCTCACCGACAATCTCTTTTACTATGAATCCATAGTCTTTGAGCGTAGAGGCGACTTTATCTTTTTCTTCTTTGGTTATACCCTTTTTTAAGATTACAATCATGTCTTGATGATAGTTTTTTTAAAGGGACAAAGCAATTGAACACAACAAATCTAAGTGATAATTATTTCGACAGCGTTTTCTCTGCCATTTCATCTTCACTCGCCACAATGGGGGCTCCAGTGCCTGCAGTTTCGAAAATAGCGATGGAAGACAACTCTCCTTATAGGATTCTTGCTTCTACAATAATCTCTCTAAGAACTAGAGACAGTGCTACATGGGAAGCGAGTATTAATTTATTCAAATTAGCACCAACAATTGATAAATTATACTCTGTAGATGAAAGTTTAGTCGCAGAATCAATAAAAAAGTGTGGATTTTACCTTCGTAAGGCTAACCAATTAAAAAAGATTGCACAGATAGTTATGGAAGAATGGAAGGGGGAAATACCACCAGACGAAGGAAAATTGATGTCATTGCCAGGAGTCGGAATCAAAACAGCAAGTCTTGTTTTGAACCTTTCTTTCTCAATGGATGCAATATGTGTAGACTGTCATGTCCACCAGATTGCCAATAGACTAGGTTGGGTCGAGACAGAAAAACCGGAAGACACGGAAAAAGCGCTGAAGAAGATTCTCCCACGAAAGTATTGGATAATAATCAACGAGCTTTTTGTCATGTGGGGTCAGAATGTGTGTACGCCCATATCGCCTAAATGTTCTATCTGCCCTTTGTCTTCTTCTTGTCCCAAAATAGGGGAAGGGAGGACAAGATGAAAAAGCTAATAGTGTTTCTTGGTAACCCGGGGAAAGATTATGTGAACACAAGGCACAATGCAGGTTTTCTTCTTTCCGATTCGCTTTTCCCTTCTCTTTCCTGGCAGAGCAAGTTTCACTCCATGTACTCTGAAACTGGAGAATATAGGATAATAAAACCACTTACATATATGAACCTTTCAGGTACAGCTGTTTCAGAATGTGCGACTTTCTTTAAAATAAAATGTGACGATATCCTGATCGTCCACGATGACTTGGAGTTACCTTTGGGAAAGGCAAAGATGCAGAAAGGAGGAGGACTACAAGGCCACAATGGATTGAGAAACATAAAGGAACGAATCGGGAGCGACGGGTTCTGGAGGCTTAGAATAGGGATCGGGAGACCGAAGAATAATGATGTCAGACTATATGTCACATCTCCTTTTACAAAGGATGAATCTATACTTCTATCTCACGTATATGACAAAATACACAAAAAATGTCAGGATTTTTTTAAAGAATGGGAGTTTTCTATACAATAGCCGTAATGTTTTCAATACCCTTTGGGTATCTAATATGATAATATCTGTATATCCAATGTCCACAATAAGGGGGATAAAATGACAAACAGAGATTTTAGAATCGCTGTGTTGACAAGAAAAGAGATTAAATTTGATGAGCCGGTTTTCCAGACAATTAATGGAATGGGTTCTTTCTATAGAGAGGCTTCTTCTCTCTCCTACAAGTATAACGAACAGAAAAAGAAAGAAGGCAGAGATTTCGAGTACATCTCCGCAGCAAAGCTAAACGCCTCCGCCATTCTTCATTATGTTTATCAAGCGATACTCTCATATCTAATCTCCGGAACCAACGAAGATTTTTTCAGAAGAAGGCTCGCAACAGTAAATCAGAATGATTCTCTTTCGTCTGCTTTAAAGTTTTATTCAGAAGAATTCCCCACAGAGATTGCTGACGACAGAAATCAAGAAGAAGATATGAGGGGATACTTTATTCATCAGGTTATGCTGCAGAACAGAGCTCTTGTATCTGCCGCCAGACCGTTTATCGCTCCAGAAGGACTTAACTTCCCAGACTCTTCACGAGCCCTCTCCTCAATTCTTTCTTCTTATGTAAAGGACGACCTAAGAAACGGAGAACCTAATACAGACGACATCTTCACATTTTTGTGTATGCCTGCCCGTCTCTATCCAGATTCTCTCTTGGATCAGATCCAATATATAATCAGAGAGTGGGCTGAGATGCTTCCTGAATCATTTATAACTCTTCTCAAGTCTTCAATGGACTATATTAATGAAGAACAAAAAGATCATGGATTCGGTGGGGCCCCAGGTCCGATTCCTGTAGTAGACTTTTCATCTGAAATAAACGAATACGAAGCTTTCTCTTCAGACTCCAACTGGATGCCATGTGTAGTTATGATCGCAAAATCAACCTTGGTTTGGCTGGATCAGCTTTCAAAGCAATATAAGAGACCTATCACCTCTCTCGATCAGATTCCAGACGAAGAGTTGGATATTATGCAGCATAGAGGTATTACAGCTCTTTGGCTTATTGGTCTATGGCAGCGAAGCGAGGCGTCGAAGACCATCAAGCATCTATGCGGAAATCCGGATGCCGTAGCTTCTGCATACTCTTTAAAAGACTATGACATCTCCCCGGACATCGGGGGCTGGGAAGCGGTTGAAAATCTAAGGGAAAGATGTAAAAAGAGAGGAATAAGACTAGCTTCCGATATGGTTCCTAACCATACAGGTATCGATGGCAACTGGGTATACGAACACCCTGAATACTTTATTTCTCAAGACTATTCACCATTCCCGTCATATACGTACAACGGACCGGATCTCTCTTCAAACCCTGATTGGGAAGTTAAGTTGGAAGACCATTATTACAACAGAACCGATGCCGCCGTCACATTTAGAATGAGAAACAGGCATACAGGGGAAACAAGGTATGTATTCCATGGCAACGATGGTACAACGATGCCTTGGAATGACACTGCACAGTTGGATTATCTTAACCCTATTACTAGAGAAGCCGTCATTCAGAAGATTCTCCATGTTGCACGAAACTTCCCTATCATCCGTTTCGATGCCGCTATGACACTTGCAAAGAGGCATATAGAAAGACTTTGGTACCCGAAACCAGGAACTGGCGGAGACATTGCAGGAAGAGCAGAACACTCTATGAGTGAAAGAGAATTCAACCAGAGAATTCCGGAAGAATTTTGGAGAGAAGTAGTGGACAGAGTGGCGAAAGAAGTCCCTGACACTCTATTGTTGGCCGAAGCATTCTGGATGATGGAAGGTTACTTTGTAAGAACACTTGGTATGCATCGTGTATATAACAGTGCCTTCATGAATATGCTGAAGAACCAAGAGAACCAGAAATACAGAGACTCCATTAAAAAGACATTGGAGTTTGAGCCTGAGATTCTCAAGAGATATGTAAACTTCATGAACAACCCTGACGAAGACACTGCAATAGCCCAGTTTGGATCCGACGACAGATACTTTGGAGTCGCCACCCTTCTATCTACACTCCCAGGTCTACCTATGATCGGACACGGTCAGATCGAAGGATACAGAGAAAAGTATGGTATGGAGTATCAGAGGGCATACTATGACGAAAAACCGAACCAGTGGCTAATGGATCAGCATGAAAGAAGAATCTTCCCTCTCTTGAGAAAGAGATATCTCTTTGCAAATGTAGATAACTTTAACATTTACGACTGTATAGGGCCCAATGGTGTTGAAGAATCTGTATATGCATTTGTAAACGGAAGTGGCAAAGAAAGAACATTGGTCCTTGTAAACAATAGATATGAGAGGGCTTTCGGTACAATCAGTATCTCTGCTCCAAAGCTGAAAAAGAACGGTGAAGATAAAAAGATGGCGAGAGTTAATCTTGCAGAAAACTTGAACCTTACATACGGCAGCAGAAACTACTGTATCATGGATTGTTTCTCAGATGGACTCTCATACATTATTCCATCTATATCCCTCTTTGACGGATTCTCATTCGGACTCAACGGATATGAAGCCAGAGTATTCTGGAATATCAGGGAAGTTGAAGACACTGACGGATGCATCGAGTCTCTATATAAAGAATATGGAGAGAGAGGAATCAAAGACATCGACAAAGCTTTGGCGATGATGAGGCTGAAACCTGTATACGACGTTCTGGAGAAAGCGAGGGACGAGAAGTTCATGGGTCTTATTGAAGACATCATCAACAACGAAAGCACAAAGGAAAAAGAAAGAGAACTTCTTCTTGAACTTGCTGAAATCTACTCTACTCTCTATGAAATCTATCCTACTTTGGAAGAGAGCGTCAAAGGACAGATAGGTGCAGTTCCGATGGATGTAGAGGCACAGCCTGTAATCAAGCTTATAAAGGCATTGTCAAAGGCGTTCGGAGCTAAGGGTCCAAAGACATTCCAGAGCTGGATAAGTCTTGATGAATCAATAAAGATACTTATAGCAGAAACTCTCCTTCTGATTCCATTTGCAGAAGAAAAGACACCTAAAGCATTAATGGAAGTTGCAGACAGACTAATGCTTGACGAGTTCTTCTCAGAGTACACATTGACGATGGGACTTGATGATAATCAGAGAAGAGCACTGTCACATGAGGCGGCACTGATGCTTTCAGCCATCATCCTCTATAAAGAAGATGAGGTCGAAAAGACTCCTACCCTTATGCTTTCATGCCTCCTTAACGACAGTGGTGTAATGAATCTTGTCCAGTGCCATGAATATCAGGGTACTGTGTGGTATAATAAGGAAAGTATGCAGAGAGCAATTGTAATATGCACTCTCTCATATTTTGTCTCCTCTCATGAGCGAACTGCAAAAGAGACGGATCTCTTTGCAAGGACTCTTCTTGAAAAGGAGATAAAGAGCGGATATAAACTTTCAGGTATAGTTAAGGAATAATACTGAAGACGGAGGATAATAATGGAGACTTGGCTTACATATTTAGCTGCACTTCTAATGGCGGGGGCCACAGCGTTTACTTTTTCATCCTCGTCATCTCTATTGGGGATGATGTCGACTCTAACATCTTACCTTACAGGAGTCGCTGCATTTCTGTTTCTTGGAACATCTGTAATTACATTGGCTAGTGGAACGGCAAGTCTCAGAAAAAACAAGTTAGGCGGTAAGGTATTAAGAACAACAATACTTTGGGCTATAGTAACTACTTTAGTCCTCTCATTTCTCGGTGCTTTAGCCACTGGAATTACAGACGTAATATTTCCAGTTTCAGCATCTGCAGGAGGAGAATACGAAATCGAGATAAAAGCATTTGTCACCAAAGTCGATCCGCTTTTATCATCAGCATTCTTGTCAAAGGTCTTTATCCCTGCTCTTATGGCTTCATTTATTCTGGGAGTAGCTCTTACACCTTCCTCTGACATCATCAGACCTGCCTACACAGTAATGAATTCATTTAGTGAAGTGATGTACAGAATACAGAGGACTATCACATATTTCGGAGCATGCTATGTATATGTCGCAGGAACTACTTTCTTCCTTGGACTTTGGCAGGAAAAGACAGCTTTTGCAGCTCCGCAGCCTTTTATCGCCCTTCTATTTGCAACACTTGTAGTTATATTAGTCATTCTTCCTCTTCTATTTGCATTCTTCACAGGGTTTAAAAAGAACCCTTATGGCGTAATAGGTAGAGGACTCAGCGGAATAATCACAGCATTTGTAAGCGGCAACTTATTCGCTTCTTCTCTTATAGGAGAATCTATTTCACGATCAAACCTTGGAATTCAGAAGAGAATATCTTCTACTGTCACACCTCTTTCAATAGTGATATCAAGAGGAGGGACTTCCTTCGTTTCCATTCTTACAGTAATAACTCTTCTTAAGACTCTCGGAGCGGAAATATCTACAAGCGCCCTTATCCTTCTTACTATCACAATCGCCGTCGTATCATTCACTTCATCTCTTTTCTCCGGAATCGAAGTGGCTGCAATCTCTGTAATGGCTTTGAATATACTTAATATCAATGTGTATGGGGCTGAAGCTGCCATTATTTCTCTTATTCCATTTGTAAACGGATGTGCCTTATTAATTGATATGGTTATTTCACTGATGGCAAATGCAATATCTGGTGCTAGGACTAAGACAGACGCACAAATTCCACTTAAGGATACAATCTGATGCAGAATCAAAACAGAAAGACCATAGTATCTTTATTGATAGTCCAAATTGCGATTACTCTCTTTTACACTTTCGGCCTGGCTGAAGTATTGTTCTTTTCATTTAAGACAGATAGCTGGGTTGGAGTAGAGATTAACCTATTGGACTATCTACCACATTTGGTCATTCTTATGTGTTCCTTATGGCCTCAGGCGGCTCTTATCTTTAAACATAAGCTCCATAGCCAAGATGGTGAGATAATGCCTCTTTTGTTTACAGTAACAGCATTTCAGGCTTCTCTTATTGTCGTGGATGCTATAGAAGCTATGGGATATATCTTCGTTTTTCCTGAGGCTTTATTGGTGATACAGAGATTCTCTATCCTTGCAACAGCGGCTCTTTTTCTTCTCTCTTCCCTTAGATACTATGGTTTCTCGTCATCAAATATGGGAATGTACACTTTTCTGTTCCTATCTGTATCTCTTTTGATATCTGCAATGGTCCCTTTTTCCAGTTACCATGGAAGAATGAGCACAATGACACCCGGATATGAGATGTATGTACAGTTACTAATAATCGTTCTATATGTAATTACCATAATCACATTTATCATGACTGCTGTTAAAGATAGGACAAGTCTAAACGTAAAAAGGTCCATAGCTTTCATTATGCTGGTTATTTCCATTTATTTCGCATACTTCAATCTCATATATACAGCCGTCACTTCAATTGTACTCTCTATACCAGCCACTGTGATACTTGTATTAAATGCAGGAGATAGCTTATAAAAAAAGGCTGCGGATGATCCGACAGCCTTTCTCATTCTCTTTTGCCTTATCAGTTAAAATTGATTACAGATTTATCATAATCTGATGGAGCATCAAAGCCTAAGAAGTTCATACATGTAGCAGCGATAGAAGATATTCCAAGTCCCTCGTTCAAAGTCTTTGAATACTCTCCTTTATACTCCGGGTCATATATGATACATGGAACAGGGTTAAGAGAGTGGGAAGTCTTTGCCTTTGGATCACCATTAGCCTTTGTCTTTACACTGCCGTCCTTTCCATGCTCATACATATCGTCAGCGTTGCCGTGGTCTGCTGTAATGATCATCACACCG
This sequence comes from uncultured Spirochaetales bacterium, assembly GCA_945947045.1. GTDB lineage: Bacteria > Spirochaetota > Spirochaetia > Sphaerochaetales > Sphaerochaetaceae > Ornithospirochaeta. The sequence goes on from CAMEXG010000030.1 coordinate 11,785, forward strand.
CCAGCCTTCTCGATGGCATTTCTAAGTCTACCAAGCTGAAGATCCATAGCTTCCATTGAGCATACGACAGCTTCATATACCCCTGTATGACCGACCATATCTCCATTTGGATAGTTAAGCTTGATAAAATCCCACTTTCCGCTTTCGACTTCTTTGATCACTCTATCTGTAATGTCTGCACACTTCATCCATGGTCTTTCTTCGAAAGGAACGATGTCAGATGGAATCTCTACATACTCTTCAAGATTCTCATCAAACTTTCCTGACTTATTACCGTTAAAGAAGTATGTAACATGGCCAAACTTCTGAGTTTCTGAAATAGAGAACTGCTTTACACCGCTTGAGCAAAGATATTCAGCGAGAGTGCGGTCGATTGCCGGAGGGGAAACAAGATACTGATGAGGTACATGCAAGTCTCCGTCATATTCCATCATTCCTGCATATTCTACGTTTGGAACTCTCTTTCTATCAAACTCCTTAAGGTCTTTAGCCTCAAATGCCTTTGTAATCTCAAGAGCCCTGTCTCCACGGAAGTTAAAGAGAATTACACTGTCTCCATCTTCGATTGTTCCAACAGGCTTGCCGTTCTCAGCAATGACAAATGGAGGTAGATCCTGGTCGATTGCACCTGTCTCTTTTCTGAGAGTCTCGATAGCTTCGTGAGCAGAAGAGAATTCTCTTCCCTCTCCAAGAACATGTGTCTCCCAACCCTTTCTTACCATATCCCAGTTAGCGTTATAACGGTCCATAGTAATTACCATTCTTCCACCACCTGAAGCAATCTTTGCGTCAAATGTTCCATCGGCACTAAGTTCCGCCAAGAAAGCGGCAAATGGATCGAAGTAATCGAGAGCAGACATTTCTCCTACGTCTCTACCATCAAGAAGAGCGTGGACCCTAACCTTCTTTACTCCTTCCTTCTTCGCTTCAATAACCATAGCCTTAAGGTTATTAATATGAGAATGGACGTTACCATCGGAAAGAAGACCGATGAAATGGAGGGTAGATCCATTGTCTTTTACATTCTTTACAAGCTTATTCCATGTTTCACCCTGGAACATCTTTCCTTCTTCGATGGACTGTGCAACAAGCTTGGCCCCCTGGCTGAATACTCTTCCACATCCCATTGCGTTGTGTCCCACTTCACTGTTTCCCATATCGGCATCTGTAGGAAGTCCTACAGCTGTTCCATGAGCCTTAAGCTTTGTCCAAGGACAGGATTCATAGAATTTATCAAGATTCTTTGTGACAGCTGATGCTACAGCGTCTCCTTCCTTATACTTTCCAAATCCCACACCATCCATGATTACCAGTACAACTGGGCCTTTTCTTTCGATTATTCCGTTTTTCTTTAATGGTTCCACCATATTTTATCTCCAATAAATTAGTTTCTCTTTAAAGGTGCTGTAGCTTCTTCAAGCCAAGGCTTTGTCTCTTCGAATACATAGTCTATGAGCTGATCTTTTATCCACTGATGATAAGCATCGATCTGAGCAATTTCAACATCAGTAAGATATCTTACATCAATTAGTTTTCTTTCATATGGAACCATAGAAAGAACCTCGAAGTTATAGAACTCACCGAACTCTGTCTCTGAATATGATTGGACAGCAAGAATATTTTCTATTCTTACGCCATGTCTTCCTGCCTTATATACACCAGGTTCGTCACTGAGAACCATACCTGTCTCCAAAGGAACGTCAATAAGGGCACTTGAGATTCTTGCAGGTCCTTCATGGACATTTAAGTGACACCCGACTCCATGACCTGTTCCATGCATATAGCTCTCTCCCGCACACCACAAGAACTGCTTTGCCAGAACATCAAGCTGTACACCCTTTGTTCCTTTTGGGAATATCTGTCTTGCAAGAGCAAGATGTCCCTTGAGTACAAGGGTGTAGTCTCTCTTCTGCTCCTCTGTAGCATCGGTTCCGAATAATAGAGTTCTTGTAAGATCCGTCATTCCAAATCCAAACTGGCTGCCAGTATCGAGGACAAGAAGTCCCTGTCCCGAAACACTCTTTTCATGTTCCTTCGACGGACTATAGTGACAAATAGCACCATTCTCCCTAAATGCACTGATAGGATCGAAAGAAGGACCAAGATATCCCTCCATCTTCTTTCTCTCATTCTCAAGCATCTCTGCTATCTCAAGCTCAGTGTATGATCCAAGAGGATCTAAAGAAGCCATAAAATTTGCAAAAGCCACACCGTCCAGGAAATGGGCTCTTCTCATTCCCTCAAGTTCTACAGGATTCTTTCTTGCCTTCAGATCCGTAGTGATGTCGCGTCCTCTTATATTTCTCTTTTTGTTGATAGCAGGTGCAAATGCATATGAGATTTTCTCAGGAGAATAGTATCCTACTCCGCGACGTGTAAGAGAAGCTATATCATCATATACACTTTCATATGGTCTTATTTCATAATCTTTAGATACTTCTTCTAAAAGTCCATCGTCAAATCTTCTCTTATCTACAAAAAGAACTGCTTTATCTAGAGAAACAAATGCAAAAGCGACGAAAACAGGGTTACATGGGATATCGTTTGCTCTTAAGTTAGTAAGCCATGCTATGTCATCGATGCTGGAGATGAATGTCCAGTCTGCACCCTGCTGTCTTAATTTGATCTTGACAAAATTAATCTTTGCAGATGCTGTGAAACCAGCATATTCATCTTTCATTTTATAAATCTTGGTACAAGGTACTTCAGGTCTTTCTTTCCACAAAGGAAGAAGTAGATCTGAAGTAGATACCAGTTCCACTCCCTTCTTTTTTAGTAATGTGTTGTTTTTTTCGAAGGTTTCAATTGAGATGGAAGTACCGTCAACACCCACCTTTGATCCTTTCTGCATATTCTCAGAAAGCCATTTCCAAGGATCAGGAGTACCCTCTGTATCAAGCTTCATAAGCTTGTACTCAGTACCCTCAATCTGCTGGGCTCCTTGAATAAAATATCTGCTGTCAACCCAAAGAAGAGCTTCGTTTTGAGTTATTACAACTGTTCCAGCAGAACCTGTAAAACCGGAAATGAATTCTCTTGTCCTCCATCTAGGAGCGACATATTCACTTTGATGAGGATCGGT
>CAMEXG010000031.1 GCA_945947045.1 uncultured Spirochaetales bacterium
GAATAAAGAACGGTACCTTCACCTATAATGTAGAAGGAGCTTATACAACCCCTGAATTATATAGACGGCAAAAAGCAGATTTCCTTTTATTCCAGCGGTATTCGACAAATATAAACTATAAACGTTTTCTTTTCTTCGATTACTTTGGCTTTCCTTATGGAGGGGACTCGGTAGTAATGGAGGGAGAAATAAAATATATAAGCCATGACGGATGGAATACAGGAATAAAAGGAGAATACCTATTACACGGTGAAATGGGGTTCTATACATCCCATTCCAGTAGTAATGACAATACAAAGATTCCTGACATAAAGGATTCGACTCCATACAAAAGTGCAAACGTGCGATACACTCTCTCACTTTTCGGTGAATGGAGAATAGAAGATATACATTATTTTAAGGAAATAGAAATAAGAGGGGCTCTTGATTGGACCAAAGGAAATGAAGATAAGGGAGATTTGCAGTTTACAGCAGGAATAACTATAAAAATTTAGGAAATGTAAAAATCAAGTATTATTTTTACGTTTTTTAATTACTCATGTAGATATTACCAGATTTTTACTTATTCCTAAAAAATTTAGAGAATAATTATTTAAATCATAATAAAAATTAAATAGAGTAAAGTTTCTCATTTTTTTCACTTTATCTAAAAATAGAAAAGCCCATATAATTTATTTATCCAAAATTATGAGGAGAACAAAACATGAAAAAAGCTATCGCATTTTTGATGATTGTCGCTCTTGCTTTGACAGTCGCTTTTGCACAGGGTGCTCAGGAAGAGAAAAAGGGTGATATCAAGGTCGCTTTGATCGTCGCCAACACAATTGACGACAAGGGTTGGTGTCAGGCAATGCACGACGGTATTGTAGAAGCAATGGCAGAGATGCCTGGAAAGATTGCAGACTACAAGGCAGTTGAGAATACTCAGCCGGCAGATACAATGACAGCTATCAGAACATACGTCAATCTCGGCTACAACATCATCATTGTCCATGGCTCACAGTACAGAGCTCAGGTCGAAGATGCAGCAAAGGAATTCCCTGATGTAATGTTTGCTTTCGGTACAACATCCGATGTCATCGCTCCAAACGTATTCTCCTACATGCCTCAGTCTGAAGAGACAGGTTATCTCTCAGGTATCGTAGCCGGTCTCACAACAAAGAAGAATAAGGTTGCTCTCGTCGGACCAATCGACGGTGGAGACAGTGCCAGATACAACAGAGGCTTCGTACTTGGTGTACAGGCTGTAAATCCAAGTGCAAAGATCCAGGTTACACATATCGGATCCTTCGGCGACACAGTCAAGTCCGGTGAAGCGGCTATGGCATTCATCCAGGGTGGAGCAGACGTTCTTACAGGATCATCCCAGCAGGCTCTCGGTGCTCTCAGAGCTGTCGCAGACTTCCCTAATGAAGAAATCTGGTGGGTTGGCCAGGATATCGCACAGATTGACATCGAAGAAGGATATAAGTGTATCGCAGCTTCCGCTTACAACTACAAAGCTGTAGTAGTAGGTCTCGTCGAGAAATTTGAAGAAGGCGTCCTCGGTGGCGAATGCCTCCCGATGAACTTCAACAACGGTGGATTTGTCTGGGCTTGGAACGAAGCTAAGTGCAGTGACAAGATCACTCCGGAAATCAAGAAGGCTGTTGAAGACAAGATCGCTGAATTCACGGCTACTCCTGACACATTGTCCAATTGGAGTGCTGTCGATTACTCAACTCTCTAATATCCAAATTCAATCATTATTATGCCGGCCCCCAAAAGGCCGGTGTTTTTGAAAAAAGGAAAGAAAATGCCTAATAATACGGTAATTGAAGAACTCAGACTAGAACACATAACAAAACGTTTTCCTGGTGTTCTTGCCTGTGATGATATTTCACTTTCAGTAGGAAAGCACGAGGTCCTGGCTTTGGTAGGCGAAAACGGAGCAGGAAAGACCACTCTCATGAACATTGTAATGGGACTCTATCAAGCTGACGAAGGATCAATGTTCATTAATGGCGAGAAAGTATCATTCAAGTCTCCAAATGATGCTTTTGCATATGGAATTGGAATGGTACATCAACAGTATATGTTGGTTCCGAATATGACGGTGTTGGAGAACATTGCCCTGGGAATGAAAGACTCCTGGCACTTTACAGTGGATCTCTCCAGCGTAAGAAAGAGAATCGAAGAGATATCAGACCACTATGGTTTGAAAGTAGATCCCGATGCCTTTGTATGGCAATTGTCGGTTGGAGAACAACAGAGAGTAGAGCTTGTAAAGACACTGTGTCTTGGAGCCAAGTTCCTTATTCTCGACGAGCCTACATCCGCCCTTACCCCTCAGGAGACAGATGAACTCATAGTACTCTTGAAAAATATGAGCAGGGAGCTCTCAATCATATTCATCAGCCACAAACTTAACGAAGTAAAGGCTCTTTCCGACAAAGTCTCTATCCTGAGACATGGAAGAGTCGTCTTCAACGGTAGGACTGCAGACTATTCTCCTTCTGAAATCGCTGCGCTTATGACAGGGCACGAAGTTGAGATTGCTTCAAATAACAGTGAGAAGACCAAGGGGAAAGACGTTCTTGTCATCGAAAACCTTGTAGTCAAGTCAGATAGAGGCTTCAACGCCTTGGACGGCTTTAACCTTACAGTGAAAGAAGGTGAAATCGTCGGTCTTGCCGGAGTCAGCGGTAACGGACAGAGGGAATTGGCGGAAGCCATCAACGGCATAAGAAAAACAGAAAGCGGGAAGATCATCTTCTATGGAGAAGAGATACAGAACCTTACACCAAACGGTGTAATAAAGAAGGGAATGGGGTATATCCCTGAAGAGAGAAACACAGAAGGGATTGTTCCTTCCATGTCCATTAAAGAAAACATTATTCTCAAAGACAGTGACGGCCGTTTCTCTTCCCATCACATTCTGAAGAATAAAGAAATCGAAAAATATGCTTCTACACTCCGTGAAAGCTATGATATCAGGTCACCTCACATTTTTGTCGCTGCAGGATCTCTTTCAGGAGGCAACATACAGAAAGTAATTCTTGCCAGGGAAATCGACAGAAATCCAAAGTTCCTTGTATGTGTCTATCCTATCAGGGGATTGGATATGGGGGCTGCAGAGTTTATCCATAGACTTTTGTTGGATCTGAGGAACAAAGGGGTGGGCATCCTTCTCATAAGTGAGGAACTTGAAGAGATAATGAATCTATCAGACCGTATTGCCGTAATATTTAAAGGCAAAAACCAGAAAATGATGGATGCAAAGGAAGCCACCACTGATAAGCTTGGAATCTTGATGGCAGGAGTAAACGATGAAGATTAACCACAAAATTATATTTAAAGTCAGCGTAATACTTGCTGCAGTACTAGTTGCTCTACTTGTCGGAGCCATAATGATCCTTGCAACCGGAGAGAGTGTATTTAAGACCTACTCTATTATTATTACAATGCCTTTCTCCAATTTCAGGACTTTTTCCGAAGTACTTGTAAGAATGATTCCTCTTACAATCATCGCTCTCGGTATCTGTGTATCTTCACGCTGCGGCATCAACAACATTGGAGCCGAGGGACAGATGGCGATGGGAATAATCGCAACTACAGCCGTGGCTTTCGTCGTGGCTCCACTTCCAAGATTTATTGCAATCCCTATTGCAGTCCTGGTGGGAGCCATAGCAGGCGGAATCTGGGGTTTTATTCCAGGAATACTCAAGGCAAAGCTGGATGTAAGCGAATTGTTGTCTACAGTAATGCTTAACTATGCAGCTGCACAGTTCTATGCATTCATGATCCGTGTACCTCTCATCGACCCTAACGAAAAGACTGGCACCCCTATGAGTGCACGTCTTCCTGAGTCTACGGTCCTTCATAAACTCTTTAAGGGAGCTGCGGTACATCAGGGAATCTTCTTGGCTTTAGTTCTCGCATTAATTGTTTATATTCTCCTATGGAAAACAAGCTGGGGATATAAGATGAGAGCATCAGGAGCCCGCCAGAGAGCTGCAAAGTACGGTGGAATCAACGTTTCAAAGTATCTTATAATCGCAATGATCATCAGCGGAGCTTGTGCAGGCATGGCGGGAAGCGTGGAGCTGATGGGTAACCAAGGAAGAGCCATGGAAGGTATCACAGGAGGATATGGATTCTCCGGTATCGTAGTAGCGCTATTCGGCGGTCTGCACCCGGCAGGAATAATTCCAGCTGCATTCTTCTTCGGAATCCTGTTATATGCACAGGTCAACCTACAGATTCTTACATCTGTTCCACCAAATCTGGTAGAAGCATTGCAGGGTCTCATTATTCTCATCATCGTTGCAGTTCAGATGATTCTTTCCAACCAATATTTGGAAGAGAAGTTCAGAAAGAAGTTCTTCTCAAAGAAGGAGGCGTAAACAATGGATCTGATTTTAAATACTCTTACTCTTACAATTAGGTTCTCAGTCGCCTTGATGATTGCATCTATGGGTGAGATGTTTAACCAAAAGGCTGGTATATTCAACTTGGGATGCGAAGGAATAATGACAATGGGTGCATTCCTTGGTCTCTTGATCCCATTCTCTTATGGAGGAGCAGGAAGCGTTCCTTTTGGCATAAACCTTCTAGGACTTTTGTCAGGAGCGGCGGCAGGAGCTCTCATGGGTCTTTTATTCGGAATTATTGTAATTACATTCCGTGCACCTCAGGGAATTGCAGGTATAGGATTACAAATGTTCGGAGTGGGACTAGCCGGAACTCTCTTCCGTTCTTATATCGGAGGAAGCCAGTCTATTACAGGTATTACAGCGTACCCTATTCCAGTCTTATCGAAGATACCTGTGGTCGGACAGATTCTCTTTACTCATAACCCGATCATCTATATCTGTTATGCCCTTGTTCCTCTCGCATGGTTTATCATATACAAAACTCCATGGGGAATGAAAGTAAGGGCTGTAGGAACCCATCCTAGAGCAGCAGACAGTCTTGGCATCAACGTATCTCGTGTCAGATACCAGTCTCTGGCCCTTGGGGGAGCAATGGCAGGATTTGCCGGTGCATTTTTGACCCTATGCCAGGCGAAGATGTTTACAGCAGAAATCATCAATGGACGAGGCTTTATCGCAGTAGCACTTGTATACTTCGGACAGTGGCACCCGGTAAAGATATTCCTCGGAGCCCTTCTCTTTACCTTCGCACAAGTGTTGCAGACACAGATTCAGATATTCGTCCCATCTTTCCAGTACTACGAGTTTTTGACAATGCTTCCATACATACTTGTAATAGTAGTATTGGCATTCAATAAGGAATCAAATAAGCTGGGTCCTGCTGCACTGGGTAAACCATTTAACAGGGAGATGAGAATATGATGGAAAGTCACGAATACTACTTAAAGAGAGCAATAGAAGTATCTAGAAGAAGCAGAGAAAATGGTAATACGCCATTTGGAGCTATTCTTGTAGATGGAGAAGGAAACATTCTCTTAGAGCAGGAAAATATTGAGATCACTACAAAGAAGTGTACAGGACACGCTGAGACGACACTTGCAGAGAGGGCATCTGTCCTCTACCCCAAGTCATTTCTTTGGAACTGCACTCTCTATACTTCTGCAGAGCCTTGCGCCATGTGTGCAGGTGCAATCTATTGGGCTAATATTGGAAGAGTCGTATATGCTATGACAGAAAAAAGACTTTTGGAGCTTACAGGCTCCAATGAGCAGAATCCTACATTCAGTCTCGATTGCAGGACAGTATTCAGCCATGGGCAGAAAGATATCAAGGTAGTCGGACCATTTCCCAGTCTTGAAGAAGAAGCTGCAGCCGTCCACCAAGGATATTGGAACTAATTATCGGCCCCGGAAAACCCGGGGCTCTAATTTAACATATAGTGGCTTTATGCTTCTCCTCCACCGATCACCTGCTCACCGAAAGCATCGACAATAGGTTCATCAAATACTGGAATGTCTTTATATGGGTCCACTTCATTCTTATCAGGAAGAGACTTCATATACTCGTCCATACTCACTGCGACACGTTTAGCCATGGCGACAGCTTCTACAACTGTTCTGGCTCCGTTTACTGCATCTCCTCCTGCATATACGCCAGCTCTTGAGGTCTTACCAGTGGAGTCCACAGAAAGAAGACCTGAATTAGTAATGTCCAGTCCCTCGGTAGTCTTGATGAGAGTGCTCTCGGCAGACTGACCGATGGCTACGATTACTCCAGTATGAGGATAGAACATTTCACTGTTTTCAACCTTCTCTACGCTTCCATCTTCTTTTGTGACGGAATTCAGGCAGATCATACCATTGTCTCTTATTTCAAGAGGAATCTTATTGAATCTGAAGTCTACTCCCTCGATTTTTGCGTATGAATACTCATAGCTTGAAGCCTGAACATGATTCTCATCAGAGCGGGAGTAACAGACCACGTGTCTGGCTCCATTTCTGATAGCAGTTCTGGCGCAGTCCATTGCAGAGTTTCCCACACCTATCACGGCAATGCTGTCTCCAAGATTAAAAGCCTTGCTGTTACCCAGATAATCGATGGCGAATACTACGTTACCTAGACTTTCCCCTTTTATATGCATTGCAGAAGGCTTACGAAGTCCCGCACCTATAAATACACTGTCATATCCGTCTCTAAACAAATCGTCGATGGTAATAGTACGACCTATTGTGGTATGAGTTCTCACCTTAATATCCTTAAGTTCAAGATGCCTATACTGGAAGTCGTCCAAAATTCTGTCAGGGAGACGGAAAGAAGGGATACCGTATCTCATAACTCCACCGATTTTGTCTCTTGCTTCGAATATCGTTATGTCATATCCCCAACGGGCAAGAAGAACTGCGATAGTAAGGCCTGCAGGTCCTGAGCCTACTATGGCGACTCTCTTTCCATTCTTTGGAGCAGGTCCCTTTACCATTTTGTTTGCATATGTAGTGGAAATATAATCTTCAATGACAGAGAAATGAACAGGATCATGGGTCTTCATTTTATTTCTGATGCAATGTCCCTCACACTGTCTTTCGTGGTTACATACTATTGAACAGACTGTAGTAAGCGGGTTGTTTTCAAATAGCATCTTACCTGCATCATCAAGCTTTCCGCTTTTAAGTAATCTGATAGCTTCAGGAATATTTGTCTTAATAGGACAACCTTCCTGACAAAGAGGTTTCTTACATCCAAGGCATTTATTTGCTTCGTCCAAAACGTGAAGTGCCATTCTTTCTCTCCTTTTTTGCCATTATAAGTGTTATTCAGAGAAAATTAACGAGTGGTATTTGTAGAGAAAAGAAAATGTCACCAGATTATCGCTTCCATGCCATGGGATACAAGGAAGTCGTTGGTCTTTTTAAAATGCCCGTTTCCAAAGAATCCTCTATATGCACTTAGCGGACTTGGATGTGCAGACTCCAATATCAAGTGGGATGGATTGGTTATCATGGCTTTCTTACTTCTGGCATAACTTCCCCAAAGAAGAAACACCTTTGGCTTCGGGTCTCTATTTAGGGCCATTATTGCATTGTCTGTGAATATCTCCCACCCCTTTCCTTGGTGTGAAGCAGCTTGATGGGCCCTGACTGTAAGAGTGCTGTTAAGTAACAAAACTCCCTGTTTCGCCCACCTAGTGAGATCAGAAGACCAAGCACCGTGCAGTAAACCTTCCGCTCTCAGCTCTTCTTTGATGTTTCTTAGTGAAGGGGGCTCCACAGTCCCTTCCCGCACACTGAAGCTAAGCCCCATAGCCTGCCCTTCTTCATGATATGGGTCCTGTCCAACCAGTACTACTTTTGTTTCAGAGAGAGGCGTAAGACGAAAGGCTTGAAATATTTCATCCATAGGAGGAAATACGGTTTGAGTCGCATACTCATTTTTTAAAAATGATCGAAGAGAAAGATAGTAAGGTTTCTCCTGCTCTATATCAAATAACTTCTGCCAATCGTTTCCTACATTGATCACGTTGTCTCTCCTAAAGAAAGTCCCCTGGCAAAACCTTAGGGGACAATAAGAAATATAGACTTATGCGCGTTTATGAATTGAGATTACAATGAGAGATGGGGGAAGTAAAGAAAAAATTTTGCCTTTACCAATCTTTTACTTATATGGTTTTTGTAGCAGAATTACTTATGTAGAAAGAAACTGCATAAAAGTGATATTATAGTTATATGAGTACTTTATCACTAGCAATATCTATTCCTGGAATCATTATTTTCCTTGCAGCAATGCTGCCTAACTTTGCATATATGATTCTTGCTCCCCAAGAGCAAATCGAAAAAGATAGAAAAAAATCACACATGAATGCAGAAGACCTCTCAAGAGATTTCTTCACCTTCTTTCTTGTAGCTTTTGTATCGGAGACAAAAGGAAACATCATATACTTAATACTGGCACTTGTTTTCTTAGCTCTATATTACTTCTCATGGTTCCGTTATTTCAAAAACGGGAAGGATGAGAAGTATCTATTGTCTCCACTGGGCTTTATTCCTGTTCCTCTCGCCATCTTCCCAAACGCCTACTTTGTTTTGTCTTGTCTGTATCTGAATAACATGCTTGCCCTTGGCCTTTGTCTTATCTTTGCCTTCTTCCATATCAAGAGTGCCATTAATGAATCAAAGAGGAAACAAAATGAAAAATAGTACAGTTAAGACTAATGCCATGAGAATCCTCGATTCCCTCTCTATTGAATACGAAGTCAAAAAATACAGTTGGGACGAAGAGCACTTAGATGCAGTGCATGCTGCTGAAAGCATGGGTTTGGATACTGAGAGAGTATTCAAGACTATCGTCATGAAGAATAATGACAACAAACTCTTTGTATTCTGCCTTCCTGCAGACTTTTCAATTTCTCTAAAGAAAGCAAGGGCTCTTACAGGAAGCAAAGATATAGACCTATTGAAAATGGATGAACTGAGAAAGTACACAGGATATATCAGGGGAGGATGCTCACCCCTAGGCATGATAAAAAAGTATCCTACATTTATCGAAGAGACGGCACTCCTGGAAGATATGATTTATGTCTCTGCTGGAGAGAGAGGATACCAACTCTTACTAAAACCTGAGGATTTAAGAAGGGCATGTGACGGTACTTTCGCCGATTTTGTATGAAACAACTTGGAAAAATAATTACGGAGGGAAAGAAACAAAATGCCCTCCTCTTTTTTCTATAAGTCAATTTTGTCTTATAGTTTCAGAAGGCTCTCTTGATATAAGAATACACTCATAGAAATCTAATAATTATCAGTCTTCATCTCCTAGAGCATTAAGTCTGGTGATGTCAGACTCCTTCAATTATCAAACGCTTCTTCCTATACATATGTCGTTTTATCAGAAATGAAGCAAAAACGCGTTATAGAGTATACACTCCCTATGACTGTCATTTCATAGAATCACCAAAAATACGAACAGACCTCAACAACCTACAGTTGATTGATTTTTATATCACAACAACCATTAAGATATTTCATCAACCTTCAATAAGATGATAGAGTAGCACCATGCAAAAGAACAAAGAAATCGATAAAAATCCTCTCTGGACAAGAGATTTCACTATAATAACACTTGGAAGCGTAGTATCGATGATAGGCAACTCCCTATCAGGCTTTGCGATGAGCCTTATGGTTCTTGATTACACTTCCTCCGCCCTATTCTACGCCATATATATAATGGCATTTACATTTCCCCAGTTAATAGTGCCTATTTTCAGCGGTGCCATCCTCGACAGGTTTTCTAGGCGTAAGACCATATATACACTAGACTACATCTCTTCAGTCTTCTATCTATCGGTTGGGATATTGTTACATAACGGATGGTTTAACTATCCTATCTTTGCTGTGATGGTATTCATACTTGGATGTATACAGTCTATGTACCAGGTGGCATACCAGAGTTTCTATCCTATGCTGATAAGCGAGGGAAACTTCAGTAAGGCATACTCTGTGGCGTCTATGCTTGAGTCTGTGACAGTATTCATCGTCCCGATTTCTACTCTTGTTTACAACGCTGTAGGAATAGGACCCTTGATGATGGCTAACGCTGTCTGTTTCTTTATAGCTGCTACTGTAGAGACCCGGATCAAAGCAAAAGAAAAGTATGTAGAGGAGAGAAAGATAGATAAAAAAGAGAATAAAATTAAGATGATGCTTTCCGATACAAAGGCAGGCTTTATGTACCTTTGGTCTGAGAAGGGTCTCTTTTTCATCGCCCTCTACTTCCTCTTCTCTTCCTTCGGAGGAGGAGTCAGCAACGTCTCACTTCTTCCATATATGAAAGAAGCAATGCCTAACGGTGAGTATTACTACCTTATTATAGGCGCCATGATGATGCTGGGAAGAGTAGTGACATCCAGCTGGCATTACCGCCATAAACTTCCTATAGACAAGAAGTTCCTGATCGCCTTCCTTGTCTATATCTTGCTTTCAATAATTGAAGGCACTCTTCTCTTCCTGCCTCTCTACTTGATGTTTTTTCTTTCCTTCTGTTCCGGATGCCTTGGTGTCACAAGTTATACTATACGTATCAGTGCAACCCAAAGTTATGTCCCGGATGAGAAGAAAGGAAGATTCAACGGTGCCTTTAATATGCTCAGCGTCCTTGGTGCTTTAATAGGAGAAGGAGTTGCAGGAGCTCTCTCCACATTAATGGATATGCGCTTTGTAATGCTTTCCACCCAGATGGTTGTATTAGTATCAGCTTTCCTTATCATGGGAAGAGAGAAAAGACATGTCGCCCCTATCTATAATAGAGAGCAGTGATCACTTTTTCTTGAAGATCATCACCTTGCCGACGACATAGTTGATTATCCCTACAATAAGGGCGGAAAAGAGCTTCATCCATAGAGGATTCCAAGACAAAACATCTACAGTAATGAACATCCAAAGGATGTTATATACACCAGTTCCTATCCTACAGGAGAAGAAAGATAAGAGTTCTTTTACAATTCTTTCCCCGCCTTTTGCCCTGTAGACAAAGTATTTGTTCGTTACGAAGGCAAAGAGTACTGTAATAAACCATGAGAGGAATGTGGAGACTACGTTATATATTCCAATCATCTCATACATCAGCATATAAAGCCCTGTCTCCAATAGAGTGGCAGCCGCCCCAGCAATGCAATATCTAATAAATGTAGCCCTCGCTTTTAGGAAGGCTACTACTTTGTTTTCTTTAGCTTTTTCACCCATTGAGAATGGAATATAACAATAATGATTAGTTTTTACAAATGACTAGAGAATTCTTTCTCCCTTCACCCACTTTCCTTTTATACCCAGTTTATCGCCATGGAGATATGCAAACCTCTCAAGTCTCTCTGTCGGCGTCAGATAACGAGGGAACGGGATTTCGTCGTCGGAGAGAATAAGAAGGTCTCCATCGTATCCCTTCTCAAAGGATCCAACCTTTCCGAAGAAGGCTCCGCCTCCCTTTGTAGCAAGATAGAATGCATCGGAGAATGACAACGGCTCTACAGTGTCGTCAACAAGGCGCCAATATAGCTTTGACACTTTCACAGCATCCACAATGGCATCGAATATAGACTCAGTGGTTCCTCCTGCAATATCGGAACCCATTCCTACATTTATGCCCTTCTCCATATATTTTCTTATAGGTGCTATTCCCGACTTGATATTCTCATTTGACTCAGGACAGTGGGCTACAAACACACCGTTTTTCTTCATCAGTTCTATCTCTTCTTCCCCGGAGAGGACACAGTGTGCCATTATGCATCCGTCTTCTCCACCAAAGAGACCAAATCTATCATAAGCATCCCCATAGAACTTAGACCAAGGTGCCAACTCTTTTACAAACTCCACCTCCCCCATGTTCTCACTTAAGTGTGACTGTACGGGGAGTCTCCACTTCTTTCTTATTAGGGAGAGTTTCTCCATAAGGTCATCTGTACATGAGGGGACAAAACGTGGAGTAAGAATAGGCTTAATGTATTTATAGTTTCTCTTCTCACACTCCTCCAGCCACTTCTCTGTGTTTTCTGCCGCTTTCTCTGCACTCTCTTCCCTTAGAGTATCTGGAGAGTTTCTGTCCATGTTGACCTTGCCGACATATCCTCTTATTCCGATTCTTTCCAACTTATCCATTAATAGAAGAGTTCCTTCTACATGGAGAGAAGAGAAAGCTACAAGACGTGTCGTGGCACTCTTCTTAATCGCATTTGTAAAGTATGAGTAGACCTTATCGGCATAAGAGAGATCACTGAATTTCGACTCCTCAGGAAATGTGTATGTATTGAGCCAATCCATAAGCTCCAAGTCCATATTTGTTCCCCTAAAAGCAAACTGCGGTGCATGGACATGAAGATCCACAAGTCCCGGAACTACCAAATTATTTCCAGCATCTATTAACTCAAAACTCTTATATTCATCAGGAATAGAGGAAAATACACCTTCTACTATTCCTTCTTTTATTACCAAGTATCCGTTTTCTACGCTTTTAAGCTCTTTATTACTTTCAGACCAAACAACGTTTCCTTTTACAATAAAGCTATTCATTTTCTTTATCTCCAAGAAAAGTCTACTTCATTTTTCCAAAAAAGCAACAAGATGCAACAAATACACTATTCTTCTTCAATTACAGTTTCAGTTTTTATGTATAAAAGCTATATTCTCTCAGATAGAATATCCAACGCCCTCTCAAATGCCTCCATGTCCAAGTTGGAGTAGTTTATGATAAAGTCATGGCAAACAGCGGGAGAATTAGAATAATCAGAGAGGGCGGATATGCCTACCCTCGCCACCTGTGCAGGCCTTATTCTTCTTGCTTCTAATCTATCCAATGATGAAAACACTTATCTATCGACTCTTCCTGTGACTGTTAGAAGAAATGCTTTTGGCAGGCAACTTGGATCCTATGAAAAAAGAGGAAAAGTACTAGACTATGATGACTTTCCAATGGTTTTTATAAGGGCCCCATATATTGAAAGCACAGATAAAGCAGTAGATACAATAGCTATCTCTAAAGACCATATCGTAGGTGTAAAGTATAAATCTCAAATAGCTCTCTCATTTCATCCAGAACTCACAAATGACTTGCGACTGCATAAGTATTTTCTATCTATCTGAAAAAGATCGGAGTCTTCAACAGAATGACTCCTTTCTTATTCTATTTAATAGACAAATAGCATTCTTTTAAATATACTCTCTATTGTTTACGGATAGTAGCGCAGAGGCTAGCGCACTTGGTTCGGGACCAAGGGGTCGGCGGTTCAAATCCGCCCTGTCCGAAAAGCATGAAAATGATTTGTTGTTGTACAACTTCATCGCGGAAATATACAACTAAACGCAGAAAACGAAGGTTTTTCTTCTAAAAAAGCTCCTGGAAACGGGAGTTTTTTAATAAATGCATAAAACTCATTGCGGAAATTTTGATTTAGCAATGTCGCTCATAAACAATGAACACACAACTATCAGCGGGAATCCCAGTATATGCACAGTTTTTTTAGCATTTCCTTCTCCTTCCTTTCAGGTTGCATATACTCATATTTATCATAATCATACGCATGATATACGCATAATATATTGGTTTTTACGTATCATGTACTATACTTTTTAAAAAATGGAGGTATTGTCATGCCTAAATCTAGTACAAACCTAAGTATAGACTCTGATCTTAAGAAAGCATCTATTGAGCTCTTTTCGGATCTTGGCCTTGACCTTTCAAGTGCTGTAACTCTTTTTCTGAAACAGTCACTCAGAGTGCAGGGGCTTCCTTTTGCAGTGACAAGATTCAATCCAAATGCGGAGACTGCCGCAGCCATGAACGAGTATGTGTACTTCGAGATGAAAGCTCATCCCGAGAAGTACAAGAGATACTCTTCCTTCAAGGATACTATGAACGAGGTACTCGGGGATGCTTGAGATTGTCCTCTCCAACCGTTTTAAGAAAGACCTGAAAATGGCCAAGAAGCGTGGGTACAATCTCGACCTCCTAAATGATGTTATAGAAAAACTTGCAATGCAGGAGCCGCTTCCTAAAAAGAACCGTGACCAATTCCCTTACCGGTGACTTTATCGGCTTCAGGGAATGTCACATCCAGCCCGACTGGCTGCTTGTTTACAGAGTGAATGACGAGGAACTTATACTTTTCCTGACACGGACCGGAACGCATTCTGACCTGTTTGACTGATCCAAAGGTCCTGCCATAGCGGTTTTTTTGCTGATAAGCTTTCGTTTCTGTTAGTTTTTCTGTACTTGTTTTGCTGACTACGCTACATCACAAAACATCATATAGACATTAACCAGAGGAAAGATGTCCTTAAACAATCTTTTATGTGCGTCAAACTTTCCGTGATGAGTTGTAGCTCGATATTGTTGAGAAATGTCCTGATTTCCGCGATTCAAGTTGTACATCGCAATATTAAGATTGCCTTTTTTTGATATTTATGATGGGAATAGTTTCCGCGATGGAGTTGTGCACTGACATGATTATTTTTTATCAGAGTATAAGGACACCCGTCGCATCGGGTATTTTTTATATCTTGTCAATTCAATGAATAATGATAAAAAACATGAAGTTTTTATATTTACTTCTCAAGTAGCATGTCTTCATAGGGATTAACAAGCCTTAGCTTTTTCGTTGTCTCTTTACCTATGGCCCTGATTATCTGACGAAAAAACTCTCTTACATTCTTACTGCCATTTATTGATTTAAAGAACTTCATCGTCTCTGTCGGACTCATAGCGGTAAGCTCTGTAAGTGTTGA
>CAMEXG010000032.1 GCA_945947045.1 uncultured Spirochaetales bacterium
GATATTAAGTGTCGTTTTGTTTTTAACACTCTTTGCCTTTGGCCTTTTTGCTTCCACCGGAGAGTCCGGTGCAGTCAGCGCCCAAAGATACAGCGCACTTAGGTCTCCTTCTTATAGCGGAAGTTTGGAAGATGTATTTGTCAATCCTGCATCTTTACCTCTTATGAGGGAAAACATCCTTTTTAAAGTTACAGCCGCTTCCGGAGAAGCTTACAACACCTCTCTTTTATTTTCATCTTCTCCAACTTGGTATATTCAGAACTTGGAGAACGAACTACAGGGAACTGTGGTATCAGGATCAATTGCATTGACGGCCAAGTTCTCGAATAAGATAGAAGATAGAACGGTGATGGACGACAGGGCTTTTTTCAATATCTATACAGGTGTAGATATCGAGATAGACCTTGGATATAAGTTGGGGAGACATTTTTCTTTCGGTTTCAGACTTGGCGGAGGAAACAATCTCATTAGAGAAGACAAGAATATCTCCTCATACATAGACGTTGTGAAGAACGCTCTTTTTAGTGCATATGAGAAGGTCGACGGCTCCGAGAGATTTACTTCAACTTTCGGTATTATGCTCTTTAACGATAATTTCTCTTTTGGTGCCACGACTTCATCTATCATTGGAGAGAATCTGGGGGTCTCCAACTATTTCTCGACAATTATCGGAAATACTACTGTTGCAGTAAGCTACAGAGGCGACATGTATTCGGAGGAAGGGGAATTGAATCTTCTTGTTCCTCGAATAGGTGCATCTTTATCTGGAATGGGAATCGGAAATGAAAGGGCAGTGTCACTGTCTGGGGATCTTATTATCCAGTTGCTGAAGAATGCATATGTGGATGCGGGGTTAAAATACCAATATTTGGTGAAAAATGATGAGATAAATAATATTCTTTCTTTCTCTGTCTTGGGAGCTCTGGAAGACTTCACTCTCGCATTTAATCTTGCTTTTGATTTTCATGGTGAAAACAATTTTCTGCCATCAATTGTTTTTACATACTCAAATTAAGTAGATCAAAAAATTTTTTAAAAATTACGACACGGGGTATTGCTATTAATATGTAAAATAAGATATAAAAATATCGATATTTAAATATGGATAAATAATTATCTTAATAGTGAGGTTCTTATGGCAGAAGAAAAGACAGTAGATTACCAGAAAGAAGTGAATACCTTGGTAGAGAAAGCTGGAAAAGCTCTTGATGAGTTTCTTACTCTGAATCAGGAACAGGTTGACTATATCGTTGCAAAATGTTCTGTTGCAGGACTAGATCACCATGGTGACTTGGCACAAAAAGCCATTGAAGAAACAAAGAGAGGTGTATTTGAAGATAAGGCTACAAAGAATCTCTTTGCCTGTGAATATGTTGTGAACAACATGAGGCATCTGAAAACTGTGGGAGTAATCGCAGAAGATCCTGTTACAGGAATTACGGAGATAGCAGACCCCATTGGAGTCATTGCCGGTATAACTCCTGTCACCAACCCGACTTCAACAGTTATTTTCAAGTCACTCATCTGTCTTAAGACAAGAAACCCAATAATCTTCGCATTTCATCCAAGTGCACAGGAATGCTCAAAGGCTGCTGCGATTGTCATTCGTGATGCTGCCGTGGCTGCAGGAGCTCCAAAAGACTGTATCCAGTGGATCGAGCATCCAAGTATGGAGGCGACTACTGCTCTCATCCACCACGATGGCGTAGCATCAATTCTCGCAACCGGTGGAAACGCAATGGTAAAGGCCGCTTATAGCTGCGGTAAGCCTGCCATGGGTGTGGGAGCTGGAAATGTTCCTGCATACATCAACAAAAGTGCAAATGTGGAGCAGGCTGTAAATGACATTGTTATTTCGAAGTCTTTTGATAATGGTATGATCTGCGCTTCTGAACAGGCGGTAATTATTGACGAAGAAGTTTATAACGACGCCATCGCTCTCTTTAAGAGATTTAAGGCTTACTTTGTAAACAAAGAGGAAAAGATTAAACTCTCCCGTTATATGTTTGGCAAGGCTGTAGGGGACGAGGAAGTAGAAAATGCTAAACTACAGCCGGCTCTTGTTGGTAAAACTGCATATTGGATTGCTTCGGAGGCTGGGTTTAAAGTTCCTGAAGATACTTCTATTCTCTGTGTTCCATGTTCTACTGTAGGACCAAAAGAACCAATTTCTAGAGAAAAACTATCCCCAGTTCTCGCTGTTTTTAAAGTTAAAGATGACAAAGAAGGTTTTGAAAAATCTTCTCAAATGGTTGAATTCAATGGTCTCGGCCACTCTGCAGCCATCCACTGTAAAGATCAGGCAATGGCAGATGCTTTTGGCGAAAAAGTAAAGGCAATGAGAATCATTTGGAACTCTCCTTCGACTTTCGGCGGTATCGGCAACGTCTACAATTCTTTCCTTCCTTCCCTGACTCTCGGTTGTGGCTCCTATGGAAGAAACAGCATAGGTGGAAACGTATCTGCAGTTAACTTATTGAATGTCAAGAAAGTCGGAAAGAGGAGAAACACGATGCAGTGGTTTAAGGTACCGCAGAAGATTTACTTTGAGAGAAATTCAATCCAGTATCTTCAGTCATGTAGAAATATAAACAAAGTCTTTATCGTCACAGATAGATCAATGGTGGAGTTCGGATTCGTCAACAAGATCACAGATCAGCTTAATCAGAGAAGAACACCTGTTTCTGTCCAACTCTTCTGTGATGTGGAACCTGATCCAGATATCGAGACAGTAAAAAGAGGCGTACAGTTGATGAACGCATTCAAGCCAGATACTATCATTGCTCTCGGAGGTGGATCATCAATGGATGCTGCCAAGGGAATGTGGCTCTTCTACGAGCATCCAGAGGTAAACTTCGACGATTTGAAGCAGAAGTTCATGGATATAAGAAAGAGAGCTTTCAAGTATCCTGAACTTGGAAGAATGTCAAAACTCATCTGTATTCCTACAACATCTGGAACAGGTTCTGAAGTAACACCATTTGCAGTCATCTCAGATAAAGCAAATGGCAAGAAGTATCCTCTCACAGATTACTCTCTTACTCCGACAGTCGCCATTGTTGATGCAGAATTCACAACTAATCTCCCAGCCCGCTCCACGGCTATGACAGGTATGGATGTCCTTACCCATGCAATAGAGGCATATGTTTCTGTTCTTGCAAACGACTTCACTGATGGTCTCTGCTTGAAAGCTATCCAGCTTGTATTCAAGTATCTTCCAAGAGCAGTCAAAGATGGACCAAATGATTTAGAGGCAAGGGAAAAAATGCACAACGCTGCAACTATCGCAGGTATGGCATTTGCGAACTCCTTCCTGGGTATGGATCATTCTATGGCTCATAAAGTAGGTGCTGAGTTCCATGTGGTACATGGATATGCTTGTGGTATTCTTCTTCCTCATGTCATCCGCTATAACGGAGAAGTCCCTACAAAACTCTCAGTATGGCCAAAATATAATACTTGGAAGGCTGATGAAAGATATCAGGAGATTGCATCACTTCTTGGTCTTAAGGCATCGACTCCGGAAGAGGGTGTTGAGTCATTGGCAGAAGCTGTAAATAGACTTATGAAGGAAATTGGTCTTGATCCTAACTTCGCTTCATGTGGAATCGCAGAAGAAGACTGGAACAATAGCTTGGAGAAGATTGCAGTGAGAGCATATGAAGACCAGTGCTCACCTGCAAACCCTAGAGTTCCTATGGTGAAGGATATGATCGAGATACTAAAAAAGTGCTATAAGGGAAACTAAATATAACACAACACTTCTTTTCCCCTTACTCCACTTGGTTTTTCCAGGTGGAGTTTTGTTGTTAATTAGTTTTAAGGATTTTCTTGGGTTTAAAACATAAAAACTGAAATAAATTTTCAGATTAAATTGAAAAAGATTTTCGTTGACAGCTGACCAATGTGGATTTATGGTCTATGTATGAATGGAATTCTGTTGAGGATAATGAACAACAAAGATAGTTTTTCTTCTAAGGAACTGGAGGTTGCAAATGCAATCATTAATAATCCCGGCAAGTTGTTGACCTCAACAATCACTGAGTATGCAGACTTCATAAATACATCTCCAGCGACAGTCACTAGGTTTTGTAAAAGAATAAACATCACAGGATTTCAAGAATTAAAGCTATTGATTGCCAAGGCCACAAGCGATGAAGACTTGAATATTGGTTCCATTGAAAGAGATCAGACAACAAATACAATGGAGACATCCGAAGGAATAATAAACAATGTCATGACCAATGCTATTTCATCAATAGACAGGTTGAACACTCTTTTGGATGTGACGGTGTTAGAAGGCGTAGTATCGAAGATAGCTAGTAGCCGTCACATTCTAATTTGTGGTGTTGGAGCCAGTGGTGTAGTAGCGAAAGATTTTCATCAGAAATTGGTAAGAATAGGTATTCTTTCACACTGCGATGATGATTTTGATTTGGCTAAAGTTCAGGTCACATCTTTCGATGACAGGGATTTGGTTATTGCTTTTTCTTATTCAGGTATGAAGTCAGAGATAAAGAGTATTGTCTCTATTGCCAAAAATAAGGGTGCGACAATAGTGGCAATAACCAAGGCAGGGACCAACCCCATTTCAAACATGGCTGATTATCATATTCCTGTAGTTCCATCTGAAGCAATCGTAAGAGATGGTGCAACAGTATCAAGACTTCAGATGCTTATTGTTGTAGATATTCTTTACCAGATGTTGATTCATTCAAATTCTGGGAATGCATTGGCAACGTTAAAAGAGACATGGAAAAATGTTGCATTGGAAGGTAAAGATGAATAAGAGAGTATTTTTTGAAAACGAAGATAGGATACCTTTTATTGATCTCTACAAACATGAAAGAGCGATTAAAGATACTCTGATCCTAGTCATTCCAGGCGGTGGATATTTCTTTTGTAATCCACGAGAAGGAGAAGATGTTGCATATGCATTTCTCTCGAAAGGTTTCGATGCTGCAGTATTAAACTATAGTACAGAAAAAGGAGATTTTTATCCAAAGCAGCTGAAGGAAGTTGCTCTTGCAGTCGACTATATCAGAAAAAACTATGGATATAAGAGGGTCATACTCTGTGGTTTTAGTGCAGGAGGTCATTTGGCTGCATCTCTAGCTACATTATATGACAAAGAAGATGCTGTAAAAGATTTTGACTGTCGACCAGATGGATGTATTCTTTCTTATCCTGTACTTATTTCTGGAGAGTATGAAAATAAAATTACTCTTGATAATCTTTGTGGCGCTGATTCATCTTTAAGAGAATGGGTCAGCCTTGAGAAAAGAATAGATGAAAATACACCTCCTTTCTTTATTTGGCACACTTACGAAGATGAAAAGGTTCCAGTGGAAAACTCTTTGATATTTGCGTTATATTTACGCAAAAAAAATGTTCCAATGGAACTGCATATATATGAAAAGGGGCTTCATGCTCTTTCTCTGGCAACAGAGATAACAGCAGAAGGCAAGGAAGAAATTAATATTCATGCGTCAACTTGGTTTGATACTGCATGCGATTGGATAAATAACTGTCTTTGACAGATATAAGGAG
Organism: uncultured Spirochaetales bacterium; assembly: GCA_945947045.1. Taxonomy (GTDB): domain Bacteria; phylum Spirochaetota; class Spirochaetia; order Sphaerochaetales; family Sphaerochaetaceae; genus Ornithospirochaeta. Next base: position 5,551 of record CAMEXG010000032.1, read on the forward strand.
AAATATTATGAAAAAACTTTTGGTACTGGCTCTTTTGGTCGCAATGCTGGTTCCTGTGTTTGCTGGTGGAGCAAATGAAGCTACATCTACTTCTAAAGCAGACAAGTCAAAGGTCGTTTTCACAGTAGCTGGAAACCCTTATCGTTTCTTCCATCTCACAAGTGCAGGTTGCGGTGGTGATGACAATATCGTTCTAGCCAACGTATACGACAACTTGCTCTGCCTTGAGAATGATGGTTCTCTTTCAAATGCATTGGCTGAAAGTTATGAAGTAAGTGCTGATGGTACTGTCTACACTTTCCACCTCAGAAAGGGAGTCAAGTTCACAAACGGTGAAGAGATGACAGCTGAAGATGTAAAGTTCTCTCTCGACAAAGGTTCAAAGGGACCTCTTGGTGGACCTCTTCTCATCAACTACAAAGAATGTCGCATCATCGATCCATATACAGTTGAGATTGAACTCTCTGCTCCATATGCTGCATTCCCATATTGTGTAGCTTCTCGTGTAGGCGGAATCGCTTGTAAGAGCTATTGGGAACAGGTAGGTGATGAAGGCTATCAGAATGCTCCAATTGGAACAGGTCCATACAAGCTTGTTGCATATGCAGCTAATGATTACATCACACTTGAAGCAAACGAAGATCACTGGAGAGGTGCTCCAGCTATCAAGACAGTTCAGATTGAATTGGTTGCTGACCCAAATACAATGATTCTTGGTCTCCAGAATGGTGACTATGATGTAATGGGTAACCCATCTATCGAAATGGTCACAAGATTCGAAAAGGATCCTAACATCAATACAGATGTCGCTTCTTCAACAGGAAGAATCACTCTCTACTTGAATGCTAGAAATGGTATCACAACAGATATCAACTTCAGAAAGGCTGTTCAGGCTGCAATTGATAAGGAAGAAGTAAATATCGCTGTAAACAACGGTGCTGCTGTTCTTATCGATGTTGACCTTTGCCCAATGTATACAGGTCACCCAACATCTGGTTTACATATTGTAGAGAAGAATGTTGAGAAGGCAAAAGAATATCTTGCAGCTTCTAATTACAACAACGAAGAGTTCGGTATCCTCGTACAGGCTGGAACAAACAACGAAACAGCTGCAAAGGTTATCCAGGCTCAGCTTATGGCAATTGGAATCAACTGTAAGGTCGACGCTGTTGACAATACAACACTTAGAAGCCGTGATAGTTCCCGTGACTTTGATGCATATCTCTGTGACAACCTCTCATCTATCCCAGATGCAGATGCTATTGCAGGATTCTTCAAGCCTACAAGATTTGTTGAAAGTGTAAGCTATCCAAGAGCTCCTGAAATCTATGCTCTTTCTCAGAAAGGATGTTCTGCTCAGGGCGACGATCGTCTTCCATACTACACAGAAATCTGTAACATCATTACAGATGAAGCTTATATGGTTCCTCTTTATAACGGAATTACAACAATTGCATACAATGCAAACCTCGACGGTGTCGGTGCTCACTGTCTTAACTACTACCTCTTCAGATACTGGAACTGGAAGTAAGATTTATAGGCATTTTGTGGGGGAGCTTTCCCCCACAAATAATAACAATCACTAATTATAAGGAAAAAAACATTGAACTGGCTTAAATATGCTTTGAAAAGGTTATTGATGCTGATACCTGTGATCATAGCCGTTACATTTGTCCTTTTCGTTATTCTTTCATTTGCTCCAGGTGATGTAGTAAAGACCATTTTGGGTGATGAAGCTACAGAAGAGCAAATAGCTGAACTTAAACATGAACTTAATTTGGATCAGCCTTTGCTGATACGTTATGCAAGATATATGATGGACGCTTGCCGTCTTGATTTTGGTAATTCATGGACTAGTGGATATGAGATTCTTCCTGAATTCTCAAGAAGACTGCCATATACACTACTTGTTACTACACTCTCTGTATTGTTTGCAGTAGGTGTAGGAATCCCTTTGGGAATTGCCTCTGCAATAAAAGAGCATAGTATATTGGACTATGGTTGTACTTTCTTGGTAATGCTTCTCGCTTCTATGCCAGCTTTCTGGCTAGGGACTTTGTGTCAGATACTATTCTGTCTTACATTACGATGGCTTCCTGTCTCTGGTGTAGGATCTTGGAGACACTTTATTCTTCCTTCAATAATCTTGGGGGCATCTACTCTTGCAACAATGATCAGAATGAGCCGCACAAGTATGCTTGATGTCATAAAGATGGATTATATCAGAACAGCAAGAGCAAAGGGTGCAGATGAAAAGAAAGTTCTATACCATCATGCAATTAGAAACAGCTTGATCCCTGTTATTACACAGATTGGAATCAGTTTCGCCGGTGGTATCGGAGGTGCTATTGTAACAGAGAACATTTTTGCTATTCCTGGAATCGGAGTAATGCTTGTAAATGCTGTTAAGAGCAGAGATGTACCAGTAGTAATGGGAGTAATCATATTTGTTACTATCATAGTTGGTATCATAAATCTTATTGTCGACCTGATCTGTGCTGTGGTAGATCCACGTATTGATTTTGCATCATAAGGAAGTATTATGCCAAAGAAAAAGAATAAAAAACCATTATCAGAATATAGTTCTTGGGAACTCATAGGTTACAGGTTTAAGAAGAATAAACTTGCAATGCTGGGAGTATTTATGCTTGCTGTAATTATATTGGTTACATTGCTTGCACCACTTTTTATCCCTTATGAGAAAGTCATTGAACAGAATGTAAGACAGAAACTTCAAGGACCAAGTCTTGAACATGTTTTCGGTACAGATGAACTTGGCCGTGATATGTTGGCCAGAGTCCTTTATGGTGGAAGAATATCTTTGCTATGCGGTATCGCCATTATAGCGATTGCCTTTATATTCGGTGCTATTATTGGTGGAATAGCAGGGTTCATCGGTGGAAAAGTGGATACAGTATTAATGAGAATCGTAGATGCTTTAATGGCCGTTCCTCCTGCACTTCTTGCCATGGCAATCATCACAGCACTTGGAAATGGTGTATTTAATCTTGTCATCGCCCTTGCCATTGCTCAGATTCCTCGTTTTGCAAGAACTGTCCGTTCTTCTGTTTTGACATTGAGAAATATGGAATATGTAGAGGCTGCAAAGTGCTATGGATCTTCTTCCATGAGGATAATCGTTAAGCATATACTTCCAAATGGTATTGGACCAATAGTAGTAGCTGCAACTCTTACTCTTGGTGCAGTTATCTTAAGTATTTCTTCAATGGGATACTTGGGTCTTGGTGTTGCTTCCCCGACACCTGAATGGGGAACTATCATTAGTGAAAACAAGATAAATATCAGATATTACCCATATCTTGGTTTGATACCGGGTCTTTGCATTATGTTCAGTGTCATGGCTGTCAACTTTATAGGTGATGGACTAAGAGATGCCTTCGATCCGAAGAGTAAGAACTAATAAAGGATATTGAAATGAACGATGATCTACTTCAGATTGAAAAACTAAATGTTGAATATATCACCGATGATGCAATTGTTTATGCTCTGAATGACTTTTCTCTGAATGTCAAAAGAGGAGAAAAAATAGGCTTGGTTGGTGAGACAGGAGCTGGAAAAACAACCCTAGCTCTTTCTATATTGCGCTTGTTGCCAAAGAAGATAGGTAAGATAACTTCTGGATCTATCAAGTATGAGAGTGAAGAGCTATTAGATAAGCCTGAAAGCTATATGCTTGGTCTTAGAGGAAGAAGAATCTCGATGATTTTCCAGGATCCAATGACCAGTTTGAACCCTGTCAAAACAGTTGGGGACCAGGTCCTTGAGGTGTTGAATCTTCACTTTCCTGACTTAAGTAAGGAAGAGAAAAATGCAAAAGTTGATGAAATCTTCAGACTAGTAGGTATTCCTGCAGAAAGAAAATTTGAATATCCTCATCAGTTTTCCGGTGGAATGAAGCAACGAATTGTCATTGCAATGGCTCTTATTGCTGAGCCTGAGCTCTTACTTGCAGATGAGCCTACTACAGCTCTTGATGTTACTATCCAGGCTCAGATATTAGAGTTAATGAAGGAGTTGAAAGAGAAATATAACTCTGCTGTAATCCTCATTACTCATGATTTGGGAGTCGTTGCTGAATTCTGTGACTCTGTTGCTGTAGTATATGGTGGAAGAGTTGTGGAAATAGGAAAGGTTGAGGAGATTTTCGGCAATTCTCATAATCATCCTTATACAAAAGGTTTGATAAACTGTATTCCAGATTTAACATCTACTGCTCCTAGACTTCATCCTATTGCAGGGCGTATGGGAGATCCAAGAATTAAAGTCCAGGGATGTTGCTTTGCAGATCGTTGTCCTAATGCAACAGAAAAATGTAAGACTACACCACCTCCAATGGTTTATGAAGGAGAACATGGAATACTCTGCCACCTATATAGCAAGGAGGGAGCTTAATGAACGCACCGTTAATTGAAGCCGTAAACGTCAAAAAATACTTTAAAACTCCCAGAGGTCTTTTACATGCAGTAGAGGATGTAAACTTTAAAATTTTTGAAGGAAAGACACTTGGTGTAGTAGGTGAATCTGGTTGTGGAAAATCGACACTGGGTAGAACTATTTTAAGATTGCATGAAGCCACAGCAGGCCAAGTCTTATACAATGGAGAGAATATTCTTGAGTATAAGAAGAAAGAAATGCACAAAGTTCAAAGAAACATGCAGATGGTTTTTCAGGATCCATATTCTTCTCTCGACCCACGAATGAGCGTAAGAGCCTTAATTATGGAGCCTTTGGATGTCGTTGGAACTGGAGAAAATCTTTCAAAATCAGGGAAGAGAGAAAAAGCAGACAGGATTATGGAGCTATGTGGTTTACCTGCCAATCATGCGAACCTTTATCCCCATGAGCTTGATGGAGGCTTGAGGCAGAGAGTTGGACTTGCTAGAGCTATGATTCTTGAGCCTAAATTCTTGGTATGTGATGAGCCTGTTTCAGCTCTTGATGTATCAATTCAGGCCCAGATTCTTAATCTCCTTATGGATCTTCAGGATAGCAAGGGGCTTAGCTATATGTTTATTACCCATGATTTGGCTGTTGTAAAGCACATCAGTGACGAAATAATGGTAATGTACATGGGACAGGTCATTGAACTTGCTTCTTCTGAGGAACTCTTCAAAAGACCACTACATCCATATACAAGGGCTCTTCTCAATGCTATTCCTACAATTGATTTGTCTAGAAGAAATAGAGAAAAGGTTACTCTAAAAGGCGAAGTGACAAGTCCTATTAATCCTGAACCTGGCTGCAGATTTGCCAAGAGATGCCCTTATGCAACTGAAAAGTGTAAGGAAAATCCAGTTTTAAAGGAAGTCGAACCAGGACATTTTGCATCTTGTACAATGGGTGCATAACGGAGGAAAAATGGCTCACTTACGTGTTGATTTTAGATCAGAAGTAATGGATATGAACACTTCTATGACCGTCATTCTTCCTGAACAAAAGAAACTTGACAACACAAAAGTCGTGTATCTTCTCCATGGATTGGCTGATAACTGTACAGGTTGGTCTCGTTATACAAGTGTAGAACGTTATGCTAGGGAAAAAGATGTCGCTTTAGTGATACCTGAAGTCCAAAGAAGTTTTTATGCCGACATGCTCAATGGCTTAGATTACTTTTCTTTTATCAACGATGAATTACACAGAATATGCCAGAATTTCTTTGGTTTTGCAGATAAAAGAGAAAATAGATATGTCATGGGACTTTCCATGGGTGGATATGGGGCTCTGAAGTGTGCTCTTACATCCCCTGATGAATACAGTGGATGTGCAGCTTTTTCTTCTGTTGCAGATATTGAAAAGACAGTTTTTTCAAGTAATGATGGACGAAAAAAAGAATTTGAGGCTATTTTCGGTTCTTCTATTCCTAATTCAAGTAATCTATTTAAATTGATTGATAAAGCTGAAGACATACCGCCCGTGTTCCTTGCATGCGGCGAAGAGGATCCGAGAATAATACACAGCGAAGAGATGTATTTAGCTTTAAAAGAGAAGGGTGTCCCTGTCGAGTATAGTCATTGGACAGGAGAACACAATTGGATATTCTGGGATGCTGCTGTAAAGAAGGCGTTTGACTATTTCTTTAAAGGATAAAGTATGGATTTTGTAGCTGGGATAGATGGTGGTGGAACAAAGACTACTATTCTAATTGGAGACCTTGAAGGGAATGTTGTTGATAAAAAAGTGCTGGGAGCATTCAACATCAACAGCATAGGCTCAGATGGTTTTAAATCCTTGATAGATGAAGTAATCCAAATTCTTGCCAGTTATGGAAAGTGCCTATTCTTAACTATTGGTGCGGCAGGCGTCAGCAATATTGAAATGAGAAGCATTTGCGAAGAAAAGTTTTTCAATGCTGGGGTTCCTTTTGAACTGGTGGGCGATCATATCATTGCTTTAGAGGGGGCTCACAATGGAGGAGAGGGGCTTGCAGTAATTGCAGGGACCGGTTCCATATGTTTCGGAAAAGGTAAGGATGGACTAATAGAAAGAACTGGAGGCTGGGGGCATATTATCGGAGACGAAGGTAGTGCCTACTCCCTTGGTAGAGATGCAATAAAGTATGTTGCAAAAGATATTGACGGCTATGGACAACAAACTCTCCTAAAGAGTATGTTGGCTGAAAAGTTTGGATTGACAAAGAGAGAAGATATAATTAAGTTTGTCTACTCTGGAGACAAGGCTACTATTGCTTCTGTTGCACCTGTTGTCAGCTATGCATACTCTTTAAGTGATTGTGTCGCTATATCAATAATAGAGGAAAATGCAACAGCCTTGGCTTTAGCCCTTTCTGGCGTTAAGAAAAAACTAGGTCTCGATAAAGCATACGTTTCATTTTTCGGCGGTCTTATCGACAAAGATACTCCGTTTAGAAGTGTATTGTTGAATAAAATAAAAACTGTTGATGAAAGTATTGCTTATAGAGATTGTATCCATGATGCATCAAAAGGAGCGTTGATGCTATCCGTTAAAAAAGTAAAAGGAGCTTTTAATGATTGATCTTTCTCATATGACTACTGAGACACGAAATAAAAATACTATGGAATTGAGTAAAATGACATCTCTTGAGATCATCAGTGAGATGAATAGAGAAGATGAAAATGTTCCTAAGGCTATTCATAAAGTTTTGCCTGTCATAGCAGAGGTTGTGGATTGGTGTGTTGAGGCCCTTTCAAAGGGTGGAAGGATTTTTTATATGGGGGCTGGAACGTCCGGTCGTCTCGGCGTGCTGGATGCAGCTGAATGTCCTCCTACTTTTGGAGTTTCTCCTGATATGGTGGTAGGCCTTATTGCTGGAGGAGAGAAAGCTTTCATCAAAGCAATCGAAGGTGCTGAAGATAGTGTCGAATTAGGAGAAAAGGATTTAAGATACCATAATCTGACATCCAATGATGTTGTTATTGGTATTGCTGCCAGTGGCAGAACACCTTATGTAATAGGTGGACTTAGATATGCAAATTCTATAGGTTGTAATACTGCATCAATATCCTGTAACGTTGGATCAGAGATAGGAAAAATTGCAAAAAAGAAGATTGAGGTCGTTGTTGGTCCTGAAGTTTTGACAGGTTCTACCCGTCTAAAAGCAGGTACTGCTCAGAAGTTAATTCTCAATATGATAAGTACCGCTTCAATGGTCGGCATTGGAAAGTGTTATGAAAACTTAATGGTGGATGTTATGCAGACAAATGAGAAACTAGTTGTCAGAGCACAGAATATTCTTATGGAAGTGACTGATGTGGATCGAGAGACGGCTAAGAGAGTTTTGAATGAGGCGGATGGCCATGTTAAGACAGCAATAGTAATGGTTTTGACTGGCAGCAACAAAGATGAGGCTAATTCATTGTTGAATAGGGCAAAAGGGCATATATCGAAGGCCCTGAATATAAACAAACAGCATGAAGAATAAAACAAAGGCTGTATTTAACGCGTTGGCAGATGTTTTTAATCCAACTATTCCTGCATTTATAGTTGCCGGACTCTCATTGGGTATAGCAAACTTGCTGGTTCAGTTTTTCCCCCGGGTTGAAGACATTAAAGTCATAGGAGTTATTTACCATCTACTAGTGATGGTGAATAACTCCTTTACTCCTTTTCTTACTTGTTGGATTGGATATCTTGCAACAAAAAGATTTGGGGGTACACCAATATTAGGGGGAATGCTTGGTATGATGACTAATCTGGCTGTAATAGACCAGATTTCATCAATTTTGAATATATCTACAATACTTTACCAAGGAACAGGTGGAGTGATAGCCGCCTTTATAGGTGCATTTATTCTTTCAAAGGTAGAAATCTTTTTTGGAAAACATATGCCGTCCAGTTTAGACATGGTTTTGACCCCTTTGATATCTATGGCCATTACAGTGTTGCCTTATATTCTGGTTGTCATGCCTTTTGCCGGTGCGATATCTTCTGTTCTTTGTTTAGTCATGGACAAGGTAAGTTTTACTGACTCTTTGGTCATGAACATAATAGTGGGTTTTATTGCGGCGGCAATCTTTCTTCCAATTAATGTTGCAGGGTTACAACATGGAATAATAGCTCTATATCCCATTCAATTAGAGAAGTATGGGTTTATTACATTATATCCTGTCTTCGCTATGGCAGGTGCAGGACAAGTTGGAGCAGGAATGGCAATATGGTTCTTGTCTAGGAAAGCAAAGAATAAGAAGCTGTCAAATATTGCTTTTTCTGCCTCTATACCTGGGACGATGGGGGTTGCGGGGCCATTAATCTATACTGTTACACTTCCTCATCCCAAAGCCTTTATAACATCGTGTCTGGGTGCAGGTATAGGAGGAGCTTTTATAAAGTGTTTTAATATCGTATCTACAGGCTGGGGACCATCAGGGTTACTTGCACTTTTTATGATGGATGGGCCCAATGGGCCAATAAACTCAATGATCGTATATCTTTTAGGTCTGGTAATCAGTGCGATATCTGGGTTCCTGTTGTCTTTGGTGATAATAAAACCAGCTGACTTAGCCGAATGATTTAGAGTGTGATAATGATCAGACTTGAGTTTATTGGTAAAGAAAGAGATATTCCTTTTAAAACAGAGAGAAGGGGAGCTAGGGC
>CAMEXG010000033.1 GCA_945947045.1 uncultured Spirochaetales bacterium
AAAGAGCAATTAACTTTTTGGTTGGACACAGATCTCGCTATGGCTAATGGAATGTTTTTCAAAAACCCGGAACCTGAAAGTGGCGGCAGATTTGTTCTGGAGAAACAAATATAAGAGGAGCGTCTCATTTGATAGCAGATCCTAATAAAAAGAGCCTGATAATCGTTGAGTCTCCAACAAAGGCGAAGACAATTGGGAAATATCTTCCCTCTTCATGTATAGTTAAGGCCTCCACAGGACATGTGGTGGATCTGAATCCAAACCCGGATCCTAAGAAAGATGGAGTATATGGTGTCGATGTCAACCATGGTTTTTCTCTGGATTACACCATAGTTGAAGGCAAAGAGAAGATATTGAATGAACTTAAGAAAGACCTGAAAAAAGTGGACCAGCTTATACTGGCAAGCGATGAGGATAGGGAAGGAGAGTCTATTGCGTGGCATTTGTTGTCACAGCTCCAGCCAAAGGTTCCTGTCTTCAGGATGGTTTTTCATGAGATAACGAAAAAAGCCATAACCGAAGCCTTCTCAAACTGCCGTGATATAGACATGAATCTCGTAAGGGCCCAAGAAGCAAGACGAGCTGTAGACAGACTCCAAGGATATGGCATCTCTCCTATTCTTTCCCGAAAGCTTGGTGCAAATTACTCTGCAGGCCGCGTTCAGTCTCCTGCCTTGAAGCTTATTGTAGAGAAAGAAAAAGAGAGAATGGCTTTCCGCGTCAGCTCATATTCATCAGTTGAAGCAAAGCTTGAAAAAGATGAGAAAGAGTTCTCATCCACTCTCATCTCAGTCTCCGGTAAGAGTGTAGCCTCAAGTAAATCCTTTGATAGTGTCAGCGGAGAAGTCAAGGGCGACGTATTGGTCCTGACTGAAGAAGAGGCTAAAGAAATTGCCGAAAAGATAGTAGGAAAAGATGCGGAGGTGGTTGCTGTTCAAGAAAGTGAAAAGATAGAGAAACCAGCTTGGCCTTTCACCACATCCACCCTGCAGCAGGATGCTACTAGAAAACTGGGTAAGAGCGCAAAGGAAGTCATGTCTATAGCCCAGCGGTTATATGAAAACGGATTTATTACATATATGCGTACCGATTCTCCTACTCTTAGCCAAGAGTGCATAAATGCTGCAGCCGATTATATCCGCAACACCTATGGAGATTCATGGTTGTATGTAAGGCAATATAAGGCGAAGACGCTGGGAGCTCAGGAGGCTCATGAAGCCATAAGACCTGCCGGCGACAGATTCCGCACCCCGGAAGAAACAGGTCTTAATGGAGATGAACTTAAACTCTATACTCTTATTTGGAAGCGAACCATCGCTTCCCAGATGAGAGATAGTGTAAAGGCTGTGACTCAAGTAAAGTTCAAGCTGGATGAATACATGTTCTCATCTTCCGGCAGTGTTATAAAGTATGAAGGCTTTAGAAAAGTCTATATGGTTTCCAGTGACAATGCTGAAGAGAAGAGTCAGAATCTCCCGCTGTTAAGAGAGGGGGACAAAGCTTTGGTCAAGGAGGCGGAAGGAAAGGGGCATAACACTCTTCCTCCTCAGCGCTATAGCGAAGCAAGCCTCGTGCAAAAGCTTGAGAATGAAGAGATTGGAAGACCGAGTACTTATGCCACTATCATCTCGACACTCTTGGACAGGGGATATGTAGTAAGACAAAAGAATGCTCTTGTTCCTACGTTCACAGGTTTCTTTGTCAATGCATTCCTGGAGAAGGCTTTCCCTTTATATATAGGCTACGATTTCACAAAGGGAATGGAAGCAGGATTAGACTCCATTGCCCGTGGCGAAGAGAATAAAGAAAACTATTTGTCCTCTTTCTGGTTTGGTGACGGCAAGAATGAACATGGTCTCTCCAACGACCTTTTGGATGTAAAAAGAGATGTAAAGCCAGGGGAGGCGAAGAATCTGGCGCTCCCCGGTCTCTCATTCTCATTTGATCACAATGGTGAGAAAATGAATTATGAGATTAAGACAGGAAAATTCGGGCCATATATTCTTTATTCGTTAAAAGATGAAGAGGGAAAAGATATTATGAAATCTATTCCTTCCGATATCTTCCCCGGATCTTTTACTGACAGCGACGCAGAAAAACTCTTATTCCCCGATGAAGTTCATGGAGAGGAGCTCTTCGGTAAGTATGAAGTAAAACAGGGAAGATGGGGCGACTATATCCAGCGTCTTTCCGATAACTCCCGTGTCTCTTGGCCAAAGAAGCTGGGAGCCCCGGCCAAGGCGTCGGAAGAGATGATAGAACTTTTGTTCTCTCTACCAAAAGAGCTGGGTAAAGATGAGGATGGTAACAGTGTGGAACTGAAGGTCGGCCCTTATGGTTTCTATGCCCAACATAAAGGAAAAAACATAAAGGTCCAGTCACCTCTTACAGTCACTCTTTCGGATATTATCTCGCCGAAGATGGAAGAGAGTATTAAAGGCGAATGTGAATCGTTGCCTATCGAGCTGAAGCGTGGTAGATATGGCTCATATATCAAGTGGGGGGAGAGCAATATTCCTCTGCCGGATAAAGAAAAGAAGAACCCGGAGTCTCTTACCCTCGAAAGAATATGTGAGATAGCGAAGGAGTATAAAGAGAAGGCGGGTAAGGTTGTGGATGCAGATAAAGAGTTTACTCTTCCTGACGGCACAATTGCTTACCTTGTCTCTGGAAGATACGGCGCATATATAAAGTGCAATGGTGAGAATATCGCTCTCAGCAAGGAAGAGAAAGAGAATACTGATACTATTACAGTTGAATCTATTCTTAAGCACATGGAAGAGCATAAAGAAAAAACGCCTGTCAAGAAGGGTAAAAGAAGTTCTAAAAAGTGATCGGCGCCTCCTTCGGGAGGCTCTGTTAATAATTTTTCGCTTATTGATGCAGTATGGTCTTTCTATGTTGTATTCATAGTATTAGAAACAATACAAGGGACCATATATAAACCCCCTATAGTTCACATCAAGAAATGGAAAAAGAAATACGAGGATGACTTGCCGCCATTAGTTATGACTCAAAGTCAAAGGAGTAAGATGCCAAATAGAGAAGGCTGAATACTAATAAAAAAAGGCTCAATGAATAAATCATTGGCCTCTGACATCTGGTCCCAGGCAGAATCGAACTGCCATCTAATCCTTAGGAGGGATTTGTTCTATCCATTAAACCATGGGGCCGACCGCACTTTAGTATAAAAAAATAACATCTACAAATCAAGATGTTGCACTTCTTCACTTTTCTTATGTTTCCTAAAATTGTATTATCAAAAATAGGAGGGAACGATGACAGTATCCAAGAACATGACCATAAACCCTGTAACAACTACTCCTGACATGGGAGTATTCGAGGCTTTTGAACTTATGAAGAATGAAGGCGTTCAGAGATTGCCTGTCTTGGATAACGATGGAAACTTGGTTGGCATCATATCGGAGAAAAACATCACTTCTGCAGCTGCAGATAGAAAAGTATCCATTGTCGAGTTCGCACTCCTATTGTCAAAAATCAAGGTTGGTGATGTTATGACAAAGGAAGTCATAACAGTATCTGTCGATGACCCGGTGGAATTGGCTGCCAGAAAGATGAGTGATAACGATATCTCTATTCTTCCTGTGGTAGACCATGAGGGAAAACTGGTAGGCGTAGTTTCTCGTTCCGATCTATTCAGACTATTATTGGAGCTCTTTGGAACCCGCCACTATGGTATTCGTGTTACATTCCGCATTAAAGATCAAAAAGGAGTAATTGCAAAACTTGCCATTGCACTTGAGAAAATCGGTGCAAATATCGTTTCTATTGGAAACCTGGACAGTGATCAAGGTTACTCTACAATCATCATGAAAATAAATGGAGTTGATGAAAACCTCATTAAAGATACTCTTTCACCCCTTGTAGACGGAAATCTAGATATAAGGGAAGGCTAAATTTTGCCAAGAAAAAAGAAGCAAGAGGTAAAGAATACTCCAAAGAAAAAAGAAGAAGAAAGAGAATATAATCCATTTTCTTCAATAGTCTTAAAAGAGAAGAAGGAACCGGAGAAAAAGAAGGCTCCTGTTGTTCCTAAGCCAAAAAAGCCGGGAGAAATAGTCCAAGGATATGTTCCTTCAGCTTCTTTTGCCGACATTCTCGATTCTTTTGAAAAAACAGGCAACCCTTATCGTCTTCCCCAACAGAAAGCATCGAAGGCTTCTACTTCTTTCGGCGATATTCTGGACCAATGGGAAGGAAAGAAGAGTGGAAAGAAAGAAAAGAAGAAAGATATCACTCCTTCTCCCCAATATAAAGCAACACGCTCCTTCGGTGATATTTTAGACCAATATGAAGGTGTAGTAAGAAAAGAGAATGCGAAAAAACCAAAAGAAGAAGTAAAGATCACTTTGAAAAAAGAAGAGGAGAAGGGTTCTTCTATGCTTTTGGAAGAGACTGAGGAAGATAAGCCGTCTCCAGATGCAGTCTGGTCTGTAATTGGAGGAGTGAACAAAAACTTTGTAAGAAAAGAAGAAAAGAAAGAAGAGAGAGAAAAAGAGACCACGAAAAAGGCTTATGACAGGGTCTCTCCCCAATACTCTCCATCCAAGAGTTTTTCTGAAATCCTTTCTGAGTACGAAGGTACGAAAGAGAAGAAGAAAGAAGAAAAGACAGAGATAATAAATGAGGAAGTAATAAAAGAAGATATAGTCCAACCTGCTGTTGAAGAACACTCATTCTTTATGGAAAAGGACGAAGATATTCCAATCTCTGACAGTGTGGTCTGGTCAATAATGGGAGGAGTGAATGAGAACTTCGTAAGGGAAGAAAAGAAGGAGGAAGAGAAGAAAGAAGAGAAGGAAGAGCCGTCTTTCACTCGCGCTTCAAAGCCTTATGTCCCTACAAAGAGTTTCTCTGAAATACTCTCTGAGTATAGCGGAACCAAGAGAGAAGTAGCCTCGGAGGAGATAAAAGAGGAGAGTATAGTTCCTCCTGTACCCCAATTTGATAAACCTATTTCAGACTCTTTCTTTATTGAAGAGAATGAAGAGAATAAAGTCGACTCTAATGTAGCCTGGTCTATTGTGGGTGGAGCGAATAAAGACTTTGTCAGAAAAGAAGAGGTGAAAAAAGAAGAGACTCAGAATCCTGATGCTCCCACCTACAGGCGAAGCAGCAATAAGTATGAAGGGAAAAAGAAATTCTCATCTATTCTCTCTGATTATGAGAAGAAAGAAGTAGTAAGAGAGAAGACATTTGATGAGATAATGAAAGAGAAGGGGGATACTGGAGTCAAGAAGACCAGAGTCTACACTCTCAATGAATTACGACGCATGGATCCACAAGCCACACTGGATCTTCATGGAGAGTATAAGGCGGAGGGAGAAGTTGCTATTAAGGAATTCCTTCAGTCCTCTTATGATAATGGGCTAAGAAAAATATCCATAATCACAGGAAAAGGTCTCCATAGTGAAGATGGACAGAGTGTTTTAAAATCTCTTTTGGATGAGATATTAAAATCCACTCCATATATCTCTGAATATAACAATGCCCCGTTAAATAAAGGTGGAAGCGGGGCCAGCTGGATTATTCTGAAAGAAAAGAGTGATAAAGTCGACCCATCCCTTTAGGGCGGGAGCGGGAATCCTCTGTAATTCAAATGCCCTGCAATTCACTGATAGAGAATGCCATCATCCATTGTGACAGTGGGCTTTGGCTGATAGTTCTTTGACACTGAGTTTCAAAACACTTACCCTCTCCAATATTCTATGATCAAAACTCCAGTCTTTTTTATCTGAGTAGTGGTCCATAATAATTGAGAGGCCATGTTTTTTCTCTTCTTCACAATCCACTATTTCAAGTGTTCCTTTTCCCATGACGCACTGATAAAGAAAAGAGTAGTCACTTGCTTCCTTGCCCGTAACAAGCTTGTGGCGGCAATCTAATTCGAAAGATACTGTTTCCTGTTTACTTACAAGGTCTATTTTTCGTCCTTCTTTTGCAGAATGGAAATAGAGCGTCAAATCAGAGCCTTTTATTTCATAACCGAAATTCAAAGGTACTATATAAGCTTCCCTATTATCTACAAAGCCCAGCCTGCAGCAATCACAGGATTCGATTATCCTGATGATCTCTGAAAAATCTTTAACCTCTCTGTCTTTTCTTCTCAATCCATTTACCCCTTTCAATAAAAAAACGGGCAGACGCCCGCTTTTTCTGACAACTATCTTTCTCTGTAGATGATTCTACCCTTTGTCAGATCGTAGGGAGAAAGCTCGACTTTCACTACGTCGCCTGGGACGATTCTGATATAGTGCTTTCTCATCTTACCTGAAAGGTGAGCGAGAATTACGAGCTTGTTTGAAAGCTCTACTCTGAACATTGTGTTTGGAAGTGCTTCTTTTACTACGCCTTCCACTTCGATTGCTTCTTCTTTTGCCATCTGTTCTCCTTGGTGAAAAACCTATAGTAGTGTAGAAAAGGTTTAGGACTATGTCAACAAAACAAGACAGCTTAAAAAATTAATAAGTCTCAATGATAACAAAGGTAGTGGTCAAACATGCCAAAAACCTTAATGTTGTTGAATAATATCACTATATTTGGCATTCTCTTTGGAAAAGCGGAGGTCTTATGAACAGATTAGAAGAATATATATCTCAAAATGGTGGAAAGATTACTATGGATATGGCTTATGCCATTTCTTCTCTGTCTTTAGTCGAAGCCCACTCTCCTGTTGCTTCTGAATCTGTAGTCAAAGAACTTAGGGATCAAAGACATAATCTTAAACTCATTGCAAGTGAGAACTATTCTTCCCTCTCTGTTCAGGCTGCAATGGGCTCTTTGCTGACAGATAAATACAGTGAAGGTTTCCCTGGCCATAGATTCTATGCAGGCTGCGACAACGTAGATGAAATAGAAAGCTTGGCGGTAGAAAAGGCAAAGAAAATCTTCGGTGCCGAACACGCATATGTCCAGCCTCATAGCGGGGCCGACGCCAACCTCTGTGCCTATTGGGCTATTCTTAATGAAAAAGTACAGATTCCTCTCTTGGAGGAGATGGGTATTAAAAACCCTGCAGAGCTTTCAAAAGAAGACTGGAACAAAATAAGGGAGGCGACACACTCCCAGAAGCTACTTGGCTTGGACTATTATTCAGGTGGACATCTTACTCACGGCTATAGACAAAATATTTCTGCTCAGTTATTCGATGCTTATTCATATTCTGTAGATAAAGAGACAGGCCTGTTGGATTACAAGGAAATCGAGAGAATGGCCAAAGAGATCAAGCCCCTTATTCTTCTTGCAGGATATTCGGCATATCCAAGAGCCATCAACTTCAGGATTCTCTCTGAAATCGCCAAGGAAGTGGGTGCTGTGTTTATGGTGGACATGGCTCATTTCGCTGGTCTTGTGGCTGGAAAAGTATTTCAAGGTGATTATGATCCTGTTTTGTGGGCCGACGTAGTGACTACCACGACTCATAAAACATTGCGTGGTCCAAGGGGCGGCATGATTCTCTGTAAGAAAGAGTTTGCTGAATCTGTGGACAAAGGCTGCCCGTTAGTAATCGGAGGACCACTGCCTCATGTAATGAATGCTAAGCTTGTGGCCCTAGAGGAGGCTGACACCGATTCTTTCCGTTCTTATGCTTCAAAAATAGTAGAGAATTCCAAGGCTCTGGCAGATGCATTTATTAAAAGAGGAGTAAAAGTCGTTACCGGCGGTAGTGACAACCATCTTCTTTTATTAGATGTGACACCTTTTGGTTTAAATGGCAGAATGTCTGAAACTCTTTTAAGAGAGTGTGGAATAACACTTAACAGAAATGCTCTTCCCTTCGATCCCAACGGTCCATGGTATACATCGGGGTTGAGACTGGGAAGCGCCGCCC
This sequence comes from uncultured Spirochaetales bacterium, assembly GCA_945947045.1. GTDB lineage: Bacteria > Spirochaetota > Spirochaetia > Sphaerochaetales > Sphaerochaetaceae > Ornithospirochaeta. The sequence goes on from CAMEXG010000033.1 coordinate 7,853, forward strand.
TTACTACTCTTGGTATGGGAAAAGAAGAGATGGAGGAAGTTGCAGATATCATCACATCTGTCCTCTCTTCAGCCTATCCGGTAACTTTGACCAAGGGCGAAAGGGCAGGAGAGAAGAGTAAGATAAAAGCTAAGGCTGAAAAGAGTGTAATGGAAGAGGCGAAGAATAGGGTACATGCTCTTCTTTCTTCATTCCCTCTATACCCGACACTTGATTTGACTTGGCTTGAGAAGGAGTTCATAAAATAAGGAATAAGATTTTAAACTTGAACATTTATATGAATGTGGGAGAATGTATGCATGAAGAAATTATCTCTGATTGTAATTATGCTTATTGCAATAACTTCTCTCACATTTGCCGGTGATGTGTTCTCGTTTTCAATTGCTCCTATTACTCCCATATACAAAGAGAGTGTCGCTTATACTTTCTCCAACAGTGTCAGGTTTTCTTATCTCAAGACTCCAAGTGACGCTGAATATGCAATAAACGCTCTTCTTGTTTCAAAAGAAAATGAAGAGGGAAATGTTGAGTATGCATCTCTCCCATTTAAAGATGCAGACGCCCATAACACTTCATTTTGGTACATGAAGAGCGCTTCTGACATTGCTCTTTTACGGTTTAGCTGGAAAAACTACATAACATTAGAGGGTTATATTCATGGAGGAATAAACACCCTCTTTGGAGCCTACGGCGGAGTAGATACTCTAGGCTTTGACGGCCAATATGGTGGAGGCTTGGATCTAGGTCTCTTTGATAAGGTGTTCCTACGTTTTGGTGTCCACCACTTCTCAGGCCACTGGGGAGACGAAGTCTTATATGATTTCTACGAACGCTATGAAAAGGACGTCGATTATCTGTCTCTTACCGAATATACAAGAAACAACTCATGGTATATGGGTGTAAGAATCCAGCCTGTTTCTTTTATTTCTCTTGGTGTGGAGGCTGAGCTGCCTCAGGCCAAGGCTTGGATAAGACCTGCTTCCCATGTTCCTGGTTTTACAGAAAAACCATCCAGTGAAGAGTCTCCTGAAAAGGCAAATACAAGTACACATATATGGAATCAAGAAGGAGCAGCAGGAAGAAATAATCTCTCTTATCCGGATTCCTATAAAGCTTGGAGAGTCGGAGTCGACATTGAGGGTGTTTGGCATCTCAGCCATCAAATGAAGTTATATTCAGCATTTGACGTACAGTTCCATCAGGATGGAAAGATCAACCCCGTCTCTTGTCTGTATGAAGAGGACAGGGCTTGGGAGAAGGAATACACACTTGTTTTCGGTATAGGGTTAAAAGAAAGCAGGAATCTTCCTGAATTCGTTTTTGAAGTATCATTACACAGTGGTAGAGTCCCTCTTCTCAACTATTGGTTCAAGAAGACAAAGTATGTCTCGCTGGGTGTGGGATTGAGTTTCTAAGGAGGAAAAATGAAAAGGAAAGCCATATTTTTATCTATTGTCTTGTTGATTGTACCTGTAGCACTTTTTGCTTCTTTCTCCCTAGGACCAAACCATACTTTCTTCTCCACCTTTAAGTCGGATCTTCTTTCCAGCGGAAACAACCTGGAAGTCTTCTATGAAGCGGAAAGCAATATGGAGGGACAGTATATACGCTTCGACAAAAAGGGTGGTGTTGCAGGAGAGTGGTACCTGCCGATAACAGATTATGACAAGAAGAAAGACAATTACTTTCTTCACCTTCAGACTGGAGGATCTGTAGGTGTCTTAAGGCTTGGTTTCGACCATATTGCCGAGGCCCAGCTGGTAATGGACGCACATATCTCCTCTGTATTTTTCCTTCTGAGAGGCAATGACAACTTAGGCTTTGACGGCGTATATTTCATGGGCGGCGAGCTGAAAATGTTTGACAGTGTACTCCTTAGAGGTGGAATAAGGCACTTCTCAGGTCACTTTGGGGACGAATCTATTTATAACGCTTTATCACGTGACTCTTCTTTCGTTAATGCAGAGATGACTGAGTTTGTCGAGGATGCATATGAAGTCGATATAGCACTATATAATGAAAGATTCCCTTATCTTAAAGGCGCCTTTGGCTTTATTGTACCCAAAGCATCAAGCTATATGATGCCATTTGTCCATAGACCGGATTGGATATTAAGCGGAGGAAAAACCAATGCAGAAAGAGATCCTTTGTCATATAGCGTCAGAGGCGACTATGGGGATGGATATAACGCATTGACGCTATTTTCGGAAATAGATGGAAAGATTCCATTCTCTTGGGGTGGCATTACTGCCTCTTATATTATGACGCTCTATGAAAGCGGAAAAACAAAGAATACACTTGATCCTACGGACGATGACGCAAAGTGGGATATTACCCATGAACTGAGACTCTCTCTTTCATTTGAGAATGACAACCTGTCCTTGACTATGGATGGCTTCATGAGAATGGGAAGATTCCCGCTCCTGAACTTGTATTGGAAGGAAAGTACAATCTATGGTTTTGGCTTTACACTTAAAGGTTAAGTCATAGTTTATTAAAGGCTATAACACTTTATTGGATTTGTGATGATTTATTATCAGAAGTTTTAAAAATGAGAAAAGATTATGCGAAATTAATATTTTAAAGTATATTTTTAATGTATAAAAATACTTTATTTTAAAAAAGAATAAACTAAATTTCTTAATATGCTGTTCTTATATATAGTATACGAACAAATGTATGTGATTTTGTAAATTAATCGTTAATTATAATACAAATTGTATTATTTGAACTATTTGTCATACTCTTGTAAAAAAGTCGGGCGTACCATCTTCAAAGTGGTAAGTTTTCTTTTATCTTACAATCCTGAGAAGGCAGTGTATGAAACGTTTATTTACTTATCTTTTATTGTTCGTATCGGTAAGCATCTCTCTCTTTGCTTATCAGTTTTCACCACTAAATGTGACTTTCGAGCCTACAGGCGGCGGATCTGCAAAAGTATATACAATTGTAAACGACTCAGATTCTTCAATAGCAATTGAAGTTAGTGCTGTAAAGCGAAGTATTACTATTGATGGAGAGGAATATAATGAAGATGCCTCGGCATATTTCACTATCCAGCCATCAAAGATGATCATCACTCCACAGTCTACACAGCTTGTAAGGGTCCAATATAGAGGGCCGAGGACTGTCACAGAAGAGCTTTCCTTCAGAATAATCAGTGAGCAGATTCCTTACTCCACAGGTGCAAAAAGCGAAGGCGAGGGACAGATGATCAGCTTCCTTTTTGTTTACTCTACATCAGCTTATGTCCAACCAGGAAAGATCGTGGAAAAAATCGCCTCATCAGCTAGTATCAATGAAGACGGAAAGCTGGAGATTCGTATTGACAACAAAGGTAGTGTCCATCAGCTTTTGAATGACCTGGCAATTACTGTAAAAGGTGACAACGGAGAGGTGTACACACTTACCGATGAAGATATGGGATCTATAAAAGGATCCAATCTCCTTTGCGGTGCATCCTTGAGAATAGTAATGGATATTCCTTCTACTCTTACTGAAGCTACAAGCTTCACTCCAGAAATCAAATACAACTACTCTTGGTCAAATTAAAGTCGGAGTAAAAACCGGAGTAGAATATGAAAAAGAGACCTTTACCATTGATATCATTGGTATTGTGTGCTGTAGGACTAAGCTTCGTTTTATTAGGCTCGGCCCTTGCTTTCCTTGAGCCTGATTTTACTATTTCTTCATTTCTGGCAATTGGTCTGTTTTTCATGGCCCTTGTAGGTGTTTATATCATCCTAAAAGTCTTTCTTGTTGTAGACAAACTAGAAGAGGGAAGTCTTGTAGATGATAAAAAGCCTGTTTATGTATTTTGTTTTGTTTTCCTTCTCGTCCTTCTTCTGGCGCTAGTTCTTTTTCATCTTTATTTTGGTACAGAGCCGGAAAAGGAGAGAAGGGGTTTAATAGTAACAGTAGCAGAAGAGAAGACTGAAGAGACGATTGATGCTGAAACAATAGAAAACCCCCCATTTATAAAAGAGGGTGAGTCTAAGGATTCGGAGGAGTATAATTCCGTCATCCAGGATAAGCCTGTGGAGATGGAGGAAGCAGAATCTGTTGAGGAGGCTGTTGAACCTGAGATAGAGATTGTTGATACTCTTATTCCTCCTACTCCGGTTTATGAGGAAAAAGTAACAGAAACACCTCGTTCTCCTTCTTTTATCGCTCCTGAAAGAGTATTAGTCCCAACCCCTCCTACTTTTGTCTCCACTGAAGAAATCCTAATTCCTTCCACTCCTACCTTTGTCTCTACAGAAGAAACACTTGTTCCTTCTTCTCCTTCCTTCGCTTCAGTTGAAGCAGTCTTGGTGCCAGAGACACCTGAAATAATCAGCGTAGAAAGAACCTTGATTCCTTCCTCTCCGACATTTATTGAACCAGTGAGAACACTTGTTGATGAAAAAGTCGAAGTGAAGGAGGAAACTGATCCTTGGGCAGACTTCTATGTCTCTGGTGATTCTTTTGATCTATTTGACGGTATGTATTGGTTTGATCTCTATATAAACAGTAGTGAAGTGGGAGTCATTACTGTCTATATAGAGAATGGCGAAGTATATATTTCATACCCTGAACTTAAAGATTATTCCGTCCCATATATAACAGAAGAAGCCCAGGAAAGGATCTTTAGTGAAGATGTGGAGTGGATAGACACTCTGACACTCTCCGCCCTTGGGGTAGAAGCTTATGCAGATACTATCACATACACTGTAGAAGTGGACTTCAAAGCTTCCGATATGCCTATGGGAGTTATTTCAATAAAAGGAAGTAACAGCATATCGCAGCCTCGTCCTATTGCAGGTGCTACGGTTTTGACTCCAGCCTCTTGGTATGTTTCGTCTTCTTTCTCTCTTTCCATGTCGATGTCGAATCTTGAAAAGGAAGATGTTTTTTCCAGATTGAGAGTCTCTCTCCAGAGTTCCAACAACTTCAGAATTTTAGACTCTTACGGTCGTTTCACTTGGAATGCAGGCTATAGTGGAGGTAAATCATATTTTGATTGGGGTTCATATTATTTCTGGAAAGATTTTAAAGATGAATCTATTAGACTCCAGTGGGGAAATGTATCAGCAGACTTGCAGTCTACATCCGGTACTCCTATTGGTATCCGCTTCGACAAGTCCAGCCAGTATGGGAATGGAGAGAGGGGAGGAAGCAGTCTTGAAAAGACTATTACTGTAGAGAAAGACAGTGATGTTAGAGTTTATAATGGAGATAAAGAGATCTTTAGAAGAACTCTTAACAAGGGTATTTATTCCCTCAGAGACTTTGTCTTATATACTGGCGCCAACCACATAAGAATAGAGATTACTCCTCTGGACGGAAGCCTGGGCGAAGTAATCGAGATGGACGTCAATTATTCTTCTTCTCTGTTGATGAAGGGTGAATCCTACTATGGAGCAGCCTTCGCGATAGGCAGAAAGAGTGTCACTTGGGATAGTGAGAGAGATCCTTTCCAAGTAGATTTGTATCTCTTGGGAAACAAGAAACTAAGATATGACGTTAGGGATATCGCACTATCGTCTTACCTGAATATAGGTCTTACAGATACCCTTACAGGCTCATTTACTCTTTCTTTCAAAACAAGCCCTAATACTCTCTACTCATTTAACCCGTCACTGAAACTTAACAGCGAGTTTACTGTGGCCAATGCTTTCGGTACAGCGAAGATGAATCTTAATCTCTCTTCTTTGGGTGTAGACGGAGGATTATCTCTGCCTTTGATTTATGCCAGAGCATCTCAGCAGTTCTATACTGATTTCTCTCTTGTAAAGGCATTGACCCTTACTCTTGGTTATACCAGCCCGTCTTCCTGGGAGAGAGATGACAAGCATTCACTCTTCGCTTCAGGTTCCTTCAGTGGTTCAATCTTCGATATGGGATACTCGGTTTCTCTGTCAGGAACACTGGTTCCAGGATATAAGGAGCTGTCACAGTGGTATTTGTCATCGGCCCTCTCCTTTAGCCTTGGAAAGGTAGGCCTATCCCTTTCTTCTACATTCAGCCAGAGAGGTGATGATCCTGTTTCCCATCAGGCAAGAGTTTCTGCTTCCTTCAAACTGGGACCGGTCTCCAACTCTCTTTCAGGATCCAGGGACGGAGTATCTCTTTCTTCTTCATTGTCTTTAGGCTCCACTTCATTCTGGCTGAAGACAGCCACAACAGATGTAAGGGATATAGAGAAATACTCTTTCTCTTCTGATTTCTCACACTCAGGCAGCATATTCTCCTTCTCCGGAGCACTATCTGGAAATAGTGGAATGAAGGATATAAACGCTTCTCTTTCTGCTTCGACAACCCTTCTCATTGCTGAAAAAGGACTCTGGACAATATCATCTTCTATTCCATCCAACTTCCTCTTGATCAGACAGAAGGGAGCTATAAAGAAGAATACTCTTGCAGTAGGAGAAGTAGGCTCATCTAGCCAGGATATTCCTTCTTCACCTCTTGGCGATACTCTATATAAGGGCCTAAGCACAACCACAGCTACATCTCTCTCCCTCTATTCTTATAACGAAGATTCTCTTGGCGGCTCAGAGACATTCAATGTCTATGCTCCAATTCTAGAGAGAAAGGGATACGTATTGGTATTAGAGGGTAAGGAGCAATATACCCTCTCGGGAACAGTAAGGGACGATGAAGGAAATATCTGGTCCAACGGCTCATCACCTGTCTATAGAGTTGAGAGGG
>CAMEXG010000034.1 GCA_945947045.1 uncultured Spirochaetales bacterium
GAATGTACTTGTCTTCAACGCCCATTCCAAGACTTTCCATTATTCTTTCAGTTACGCTAAGTAGAAAATCTGAAAGAGCACCTTGTTTTGTTCCGCTTCCCGTCTCTTCATTGTCAAAGAGGGCGCACATTGAAATCTTATTATTGGGAGTAGTTGTCTTTAAAGCTTCCAAAGCGCTCCATGCACATCCCAAGTCATCGATTTTTGGTGAAGAGAAGTATTCTCCATCTGCTCCCCAGAATACTGGAGCTGTTTTGTTATAAAGGAAGAGATCATAGTCCAGAAGATCTTCTTTTCTACATTCGGCAGAGGAGGCGACCTCATCTAGGAATGAGCCCTCTCCGTCGGAGAAAATAGGAAGCATTTCTTTCTGTACGCTGATTTTCCATCCATTATTGGCCTCTCTGTTCTGGTGTATTGCGAGATTCGGAATCACCAGTGTCATCTTTTGCCCCATGTTCACTAGCTTCTCTTCTACTTTTCCATTTCTTTTGACAAATACTCTTCCTGCAATAGATAAAGGTCTGTCAAACCATGACTGGAGCAACAATCCTCCGTAAGTCTCTACGTTAAGCCTTGTAGGCATACCCTGTGCCTTTACCTCCGGATTCCATTTAATCTTTAGGCAAGGAGAGTCTGTATGGGCGCTTACAATATGAAAACCAGAGAATGAAGAAGGTACAGAGAATGCAATGAGGGCGCTTGAATTGCGCTTCACGAAGTAGCTGCATCCTCTTTTTATGGAAAAAGGCTTTCTCTCATCCAGTGGTACAAATCCAGCTGCTTCCATCTCTGATGCCGCCATTGCCACGGCATGGAAAGGAGAAGGGGAGAGCATAATAAAGTTAAGTAATCGTCTTGTGTCTGTCAGATATTTTTGGTCCATGAATAGATTATGACTTTACAAAATAGAAAGGACAAGACTGAAATAAGTATTTGATTAGAAGTCGATATCCTCTTCTTCGTCATCAAGATCTTCCAGAATGTCATCTTCCAGATCTGATAGATCTTCTTCATCTATCTTTGTAGTAATGGAGTAGAGCTCTTCGAACTCTTCCACGGCTTCATCGTCATCATCAAACCATTCCATAGAAGAGATGTTTATCCTTTTTTGTCTTTTAGTCTATATAAAAATAGAAAACAGTTCTTCAAAAAAAGACTATAATAATTCATCATGTGCATATCACGCATTTAGGAGCATAAAATGAAGAAAAGAAATTTGATTGTTCTTTTGGTTCTGATTCTAATGGTTATTACGTCTTGTTCCACAAGCATGAGCATTAGATATCAGCAGCCATCTAATATCAATATGGCAAACTATAGAAACGTAGCTGTAGCATCTGCTACAAAGTACGCCGGAAATCAAAGGTTACCGATGTTCCTCCGTTTCGATATTTCAGATCCTACTATTCAGCTTTATACAATCTTCTCGACTTTCGACTTCAACAACGTAAACGACAGGGCTGCGGCGGAAGTATCGAACATGGTGTCCAAAGTATTCACCCAGTCCTCCTATTATTCTGTAATGCCAAATAGTAAGACAGATACTTACCTTGACCTATATAGAATAGGAAAAGATCCATCCACGATGATGAGAGAAGCTGGAATCGATGCTGTGATCATCCCGAAAATCACTCGTTTCTATAACGATGAATATGTAGATGCTTCTTACTCTACAGATAGTAATGGAAACAAAGTGGCCAAGTATTATATCCACCGCTCCGTCGACATCGCTATTACAATTACAGTGCTGGATACTGCAACAGATAGAATTGTAGCTTCAAAGGAGTACTCTGCTTATGAGTATGATGTGGAACTCTTTGATCCTAAATTTCCTTATATCTTCTCTGTTACTCAATCAGATATCGTCTCTCGTGCTGTAAGCGATATGGTTTCTTCTGTTGTTGCAGACTTTGTTCCTACAACAAAGACAGCATATATAAATTTTATGTCTAATAAGCCGAAGAACGAGAGCGTAAAGCCTGCTTACAAGGCAGCTGAAAATGGTGATTATTCTTATGCTCTTGACCTATTCATGTCGGCATGGAATACAGAGAGGCATGTTCCTTCCGGATATAATGCGGCTGTAATTATTGCATGTAACGGAAACATAGATGACGCCCTTTCTCTTCTGGATGAAGTGAGAATGGTTGCCAATGATAGCAAAGTAAACAAACTCTATGTAAATCTACTTAATCTAAAGAAGAAAAATGAAGCTGCGGCAGAGCAGTATTCGGGTTCGACAAATACTGCAACAAATACTTCAACTTCCCCTTACGAGTTCCTGCTCAACTGATTTATTCCTCCCGAAAGGGAGGGATAATTACAAAATACTTAACAAAATTTAAGTAAATACATTAAAATAATAATTAATGATGTTCTATATAAACTTATGTTTATCTAAATTTGAATGTTTTTAAGGAAATAAGCAATTAAAATTGTTGGGTTTATGTCTTAATTTGTGCTATCGTTATTGGATAAAAGACTGAAAAACACAGTTTTTGCTTTTTTGAAAACATTTGATATAGTAAAAGCATAAGTTAAATGGAGGTGTTCCCATGCTGTTGTCAATGACACTTGCAAACTATAAGTCTGTGAAGAATCCTCAGACAATCTCTTTTGTAGCCCTCGGTGACAAGAGACTTGATTTGACGAAGACTGTACCTGGCACAGACAAATTCAACGTTTTGAAGACTTCTGCGATCATTGGTCCAAATGGTGCAGGAAAGAGTTCTTTTGTCAGAGCTTTGGAGGCTGTCAAAGGTATCGTTTTTGCAACCGAAGATATACAGAATCCTCTTCGAAAGTATCTGTCCAAGGCTGCTTTTGCATATGGTGACGGAAAGACAAGACCATGTGAGATCTCCATGGATGTTCTTCTCGACAAAGGCGAAGTGGACAATGAAGAAAAGCCGAGCATCATCGCTCGTTATACCATCAAGGCCACTCAGGAGAGATTCTATGAAGAGTCACTCTATTACATCATCGACGGCTCCAAGAAGGTGATGTTCGAGAGAAAGTGGGAGGATGGCGAGTATACATATCGTTTTGGCAAGTACTATAGAGGAGAGAAGAAGAGACAGGTTGCAAAACTTCCTGAAGACAGATCCTTCCTGCAGGGTGCTGCACTTAAGGGTGGACAGACTGCCCTCGAACTCTATACCTGGCTCTCCGATAAACTGGATGTCCTTCCTCTCGGATATGGTGCGAATGCTGAAAAAGTTATCATCGATAGTCTTAAGGCTCATCCTGAGTGGAGTGATCAGATCGTTTCATTCTTGTGGGCTCTCGATGTTACAGATATCTTTAGACTTCAGGTGATCAGAAATGACAAGGGAATGGAGACTGTCGGTATCTCACACTGCTTTGTAAACGCAAAAGGAACAGAAGCTTATGGCCAGACATTCATGAATGAATCTCTTTCCCTAAGAAGGCTGGTCCTCATCGCCGTATCTTTCTTTGAAGCATTCACAAGAGAGAAGACAATTGTAATCGATGACTTCGGTCAGTTGTTACACCCATATGTCTTGACTCATATTGTAGAGATATTCCATGCCAACGATATTGAGTCTCAGTTGATCGTAGTTGACTGTAACCCTGCTCTCTTGCAGAAGGACCTTATGAGAAAAGACAGCATCTGGTTTGCAGAAAAGGGAGAAGAGAGCTCCACAGAGTTTGTTTCTCTTGCTGATTTCAGGGGCGTAAAGGCAAAACAGAGTATTTATGACGGATATCTACAGGGCGTCTTCGGAGCTCTCCCGATTGAAAGTGACTTCTGTTTCCAGAACAAAGTAAAGGAGAACAACTGAAATGACCATTAGAAAGAAAAATAAAATCGAGGCAAAGTCTTCAATGCTTCTCTTGTGTGCAACAGATGCAGAAGCTGCATTCTTCAATCAGTTCAGGAAAGACTGCAGATATTCAAATCTTACAGTTGCAAAGGCGTCAGGAAAGACTATTGAAAAGATTCTTTCTGAGGCTGGAAGCCTGAGAAATAAAGGTAAGTATTCATCTGTATGGTGTGTTTTCGGTCTTGATGAAGTCGACGCTACACTGGAAGATGTAGATGCATGCAAGGATATGGCGGACAAGAAGAAGGTTAGAATGCTTTACTTTGCTCCATCCTTCGAGCTCTACTTTGCTCTCTTTGAGACTTGTCCGAAGAGAATAGCGGACAAAGAGTCTCTCTTGAGAAGAATTCAGGTTTCTTTCCCTGATTTCGAGCTTTCCTCCCGTTATTTCCTTACAACAGGCCTTAACGTAAACTTTAAGATCTATCCTAAACTTGCTGTTGCAGATCAGAATGCAAGAAACTACAACTCCATCAGCGAAATGGATACAGGTTTCAATGCAACGACTCTTCCTGACTTCCTGGATGATCTGAAGAGTGTCTGCGGAAAGGCTGACATGTCACAGGCAAGGAATAGATTCTGAGATGGATAAGGCTGCGTTGTTTTTAAGCCTAGCCTCTCTGGTGATAGTATCCATGGACCTGTCCCTTTCGATTCTTCTCTCCAAAAGAAAAGATGTGGGATGGGCCAAGTGGAATATTGTCTTATGTTCCACACTTTTAGGAATGGCTGTTTTCTTTACTTACAAGCTTCTTTCCGGTTTTCTTTTCACTGGATTGCCGAAAGAAGTTTTGGACTTTGTATTTGAAGTAGTGTTCATAGCCGACACATCTTTTATCATTGTCTTTCTTTGTAGGTTTGTTAACTGGCTTATTGCCAGGCCGATGTCCAAGGCTGAAATAGTGCTTACGTTTTCCAATGGAGTAGTTTACTTGTTTGTATCTGTGGCCTCTGCTTTGATCGATTTCGTTGTATTGGATCAGATACAGGCTATTCTTCCCGTGTTGAATATCTCATACTGCCTGGTGGTGGGTGTGAGGAGTTATGGAACCATTGAAAACAGGCTTGTCAAAAATGTAACGATGGTTTTCTGCATAATCTCACTTTCTATCGTACCTCTTCTTGTTTTTTGTGCAATCTGGACGCCGTTACGCTCTATCGTCTTCTCCGCAGCAGAAATGGCATATTTCATCATGTACCTGACGTTTATGTTCATTTCACTTGAAAAGACAGATAAAACAATTGAAAAAAGAAATGGTGAACCTACACTTGAAGATTATGGAAAGTATCATATAACTGAACGTGAATTTGATGTCATCAAGTTAATAAGAAAGGGAATGACCAATAAAGAGATAGGTTATGAACTTGGAATAAGTGTAAATACAGTTAATAACCATATTGCAAATATTTTTCAGAAAACAGGTGTCAGATCGCGGATTGACTTGTTAAACGTACTAAATGAGGCGCTTTGGTGAATAAGAATCTACCATATTCATTTACAGTTCCGTCATCTTGGTATGACGGACTTTTTAAAGATGAGGGGGGTCTGGTAAAGGCTTCCCGTCCCTTTACTCTCCTTCATGGTGAAAAGAGTAAGAAGGCTGTTCTTCTGATCCATGGTTTTACCGGGTATCCCGGGGAACTTGTAAGACCAGGAGAAGATCTTTACGATGCTGGCTTCGATGTGTTTGTCCCCCGTCTTCCAGGTCATGGAACAACTGGCAAAGATTTCATGAAGTCAAAGAAAGAAGATTGGATCGGCCTCATGGAAAATGCCTTGAAAGATATAGAGAAAGAGTATGATGAGGTATCTGTCGTAGGGCATAGCATGGGCGGAGCCATCGCTTCTATTCTTTTGTCCAGACATAGTGAAATAAAGAGGGGGGTTCTCTGTTGTCCAGGAATAGAACTTTCATCTATAAACGATAAATTGATAAAGACCATCTCGTTTCTTTCGAAATTCGTGAAAAGAATGAAGCAGAAGTGGCAGAGCGACGACAGGTATCACATGCATTACGAAGACGCCCCTGCAGATGATGCATATTTAGGCTCCGAGTATTGGAGTTATGTTTACCCGAAGCAGATCATCTCTCTCACGGAAATTGCTAAGGAGGCGAAAGCGGGACTTGGAAAGATTAAGTCTCCTGTTCTGATTATCGGAGCGGAGAAAGATGTTCTTACAAACCCCGACTCTGTCTTTACTATCGCTAAGGCAATCGGAGGGAAGGCAGAGGCGTTAATGGTAAAAGACGCAACTCATTATATCTATTACGATATATCTAAAGAGGCGGAAGACAAGGCGGTTGAGGCTACGGTTTCCTTCCTTTCCAAGTAATAGACGCTGTTATCAGAATATACAAATGGGCTGGCAATCAGCTCATTTTTCTCTTTCAATAAAAGCTGTCACTTCTTCTTTTACTTTGTTTTCGTTTCCTTTCATCAGATGTCCTCCATGCTCGAAGGATATAAACTTATAGGCAGGAAACCTGTGTAATACTTTTTTGACGCTTTCAAAGGAAGCCAGCTTGTCGTCTTTTGCTTGAAAGATGAGGACAGGGACTTTCAGGTTCTCTATGTGGTATTCGTTATAGTTTCTCGCCATATCAAGGTTTGTGATACTAGCGTCTATTGCGACGCCTTTCTTCCTTTCATTGATTGGAAGAATAGTAAATATTGTAGACTTATCCATTCCCATAATCGGTTGGAACAAGGGGCTGAGAAGGAAAAAAGCATAATCGTTACAAAAGAAGGGCGGGGGACCGGCATACGACGGAAACTTTTGGGGTTTTTCCGGATATGGCATGGAAGAAGACATAAGAATCAAACCCTTGGTTCTTTCAGGGAAATCGAGAGCGAAGCGAAAGGCTACGCTGCCGCCGGCGGAAGTGGAGAGGAGAAATACCTTCTTGATTCCTTTCTTGTCCAACAGCTCTACGTATGCTTCCGCCTGTTCTTTCGGTGTTCCTCTTCCCTTTGTATCACTTGATAGATAGCCGAAACGGGATGGAGCCAGGATTCTATAGTTGTCAAGAAAGCTCTTACAAGAGTCAAAAGCCTGGTCGAATCCTCCGAATATTCCATGGACAGATAGTATTACTTCCCCCTTTCCTTCATCCACGTACGTCATATCTCCATAAGATAGTGAGAGAGATTTATGACGGTAGGAAGAGAGACGCTTTCTACTCTGTTTTTGAGCCTTTGTGCATCGTATCCTTTGGATCAAAAGATAGAGTACAAAAAGAAAAAGTAAAAAAAGAACAACAATATAAGGTATTTTCTCTTTCACTACTACATTTCTCCTTTTTCTCGTAATTCTTGAAAACACTTTTCCAGGTATCCGAGTCCATTCGAGAATTTATTTGTAAGAGAGAAATATGTATGTATTTCTTCTTCAGTGAATTCTTTGAAAACCGACTTATATACTTTTTCCTCCAAACCTTTACTGTTCTGGATGACAGTATTTCCTTTATCTGTAATGTGAATGCAAAGGCTCCTTCCGTCACTTTCAGATTGTTTAAGTTTCACCATGCCTTCTTTCTCTAAAGAAAATGAGAGCTTCTTTATATTCTGACGTGAGCAGCCAAGAACTTTCCCCATACTTGATAAATCCGGTGGCGAAGGGAAGGATGAGGCGACGACTAATACCAGCCATTGTTTACTTGTAATGCCTTTTAAGTATCTGTCCAAAATAGTATGCAGCTTGTTTTCCAGGACGAACACTCCTGAGAATATTAACTTCTTCTTCCAAAGTAGATCGATTTCTTCCATATCTCCCTCTTTATTAGAATGAGTAACATGTTACTATTTGTCAATGTACTATCAGCCATATTATTCAGAATTGAAAGACAAATAAGATGCGGCAAAGTATTATCTCTAGACATTTACATCTTTTAAACTTTTTCATTATAGGTCATTAAGTATTTCTCTATTGTTGTTTAAATCTTGCCAATAGCTTAGAATTTCCACATTAATTAGGAGAAAGAAATGGAAGTTCGTGTACGCTATGCCCCGTCACCAACTGGGTTACAGCACATCGGCGGTGTAAGAACCGCACTTTTCAATTATTTTTTCGCCAAATCTATGGGCGGAAAGTTCATCCTCCGCGTTGAGGACACAGACCGTGAGCGCTATTCCGATGAATCCCTCCAGGATCTCTACGACACATTGGACTGGTTAGGAATCAAGTGGGACGAAGGTCCTGTAGTTGGTGGACCTTATGGTCCTTATATCCAGTCAGAGCGCTTTGAACTCTATAAAGAATATGCCGAGAAGCTTGTCAAAGATGGAAAGGCATACTATTGCTACTGCACACCTGAAAGACTTGAAAAAGTAAGACAAGAGCAGATTGCATCGAAGAGTGACTATCAAGGTTATGACAGACACTGTGCAAACCTTACAGATGAAGAGAGAGCTGATCTTGAAGCCCAGGGAATAAAGCCGGTAATCAGACTTCGTGTCCCTACAGAGGGAAAGACTACTTTCCATGATGTCCTTATGGGCGATATTACAAGAAAGAATAAAGACGTCTCTCCAGACCCGATCCTTCTTAAGAGCGACGGTTTCCCCACATATCATTTGGCAAATGTCATTGATGACCATCTTATGGGGATCACACACATTATGAGAGCTCAGGAATGGATTCCGTCAGGACCATTGCACATTCTTTTGTATGAAGCATTTGGCTGGGAGCCTCCTATTTATTGCCATCTTCCGATGGTTATGGGAAAAGATGGACAGAAGCTCAGCAAGAGACATGGTTCTACATCTGTCAGAGACTTCAGGGCGAAGGGATATCTTCCTGAAGCGATCATCAACTATGTGACCATGGTGGGTTGGTCATTGGACGACCATACGGAGTTCTTCTCCAAAGAAGATCTTGAGAAGTGCTTTAAGATAGAAAACATACACAAGGCTCCAGGTGTCTTCGACTATAAGAAGCTTGATTGGTTCAATGGTCAATATATAAGGGAATGCAGTGACGAGAAACTTGCTTCTCTCTGCACACCATACCTTCAGGACGCAGGATTTATCTCTAAAGATGAGACAGATGAGGAGAAGAAGCTGGTTCTCTCCCTTATTCCTTCCGTTAAAGAAAGAATGAAGATTCTTTCCGATGTGGTTCCACTTACATCCTTCTTGTTTAAAGACGAAGCTGTTACAGATAAACAAGTCTATATTGCCAAGGGAAGTAACGAAGAAAACACTCAGAAAGCCTTGGAGGAAGGAAGTAAAATCCTTCTCGCCGGCTTGAAAGAAGGTAAGGCTGAAGGAGAAATTGAAGAAGAACTAGTCAATTTGTCAAAGGCTTTGGAAATCAAAGTAAATGGTGTGTTCCAGCCTATCCGTGTTGCGATCACCAACTCTACAGTATCCCTGCCACTTTTCGACTCCATCAGACTATTGGGTCTTGATGAAACGGAGAGAAGACTGGAAAGGGCTAATAAAATCTTTAAGGAGAACTAAACTATGGCTGATGTAGTTACAATGGACAAAATAATATCTCTCTGCAGACGTAGAGGTTTTATCTTCCAGTCTTCAGAAATCTATGGAGGACTCAACGGTGCTTATGACTATGGTCCGATGGGAGTTGAATTAAAGAACAACATTCGTGATTTCTGGTGGAAGGAAATGACTAGAATGCACGATAGTATCGTAGGCCTCGATGCTTCTATTCTGATGCATCCTAGGGTATGGGAGGCAAGTGGCCATGTCTCTAACTTTACAGACCCGATGGTTGACTGTAAGGTTTGTAAGTCCCGTTTCCGCGCTGACCAGATCGACTTAAATGCTCCATGTCCTGTTTGTGGCAACAAGGGTACATTTACAGAGCCAAGAAACTTCAACCTTATGTTCGAGACTCATATCGGAGCAAATAGAGACGCTGCATCTGTAGTATATCTGAGACCTGAAACAGCACAGGGAATCTATGTAGACTACAAGAACGTTCTTCAGTCTTCACGTGTAAAGATTCCTTTCGGAATTGCCCAGGTTGGTAAATCCTTCAGAAACGAAATCACGACAAAGAACTTTATTTTCCGCTCCTGTGAGTTTGAACAGATGGAGATGCAGTTCTTCTGTAAGCCTGGAACAGATGAAGAATGGTTCCCTTACTGGAGAGAAGAAAGAATGAAGTTCTACGATAAGATGGGTATCAGGGCCGATCATCTCAGATGGCATCAGCATGGACCGGATGAACTTGCATTCTATGCCAAGGATGCATACGATATTCAGTTCCTATTCCCAATGGGATGGCAGGAATTGGAAGGCGTACACTCAAGAACAGACTACGATCTCACTCAGCATACCAAGTTCAGCGGCAAGGATCTTACATATCTTGATCCAGAGACAAATGAGAGATATATCCCATACGTTGTGGAGACAAGTGCCGGTCTTACAAGAAATGTTCTTATGGTTCTTTCTGATGCATATGACGAAGAACCTACACCGGAAGGCGATACAAGAACTGTAATGCACTTCCATCCGCTTATCGCTCCTGTCAAGGTGGCCGTACTTCCTCTGGTAAAGAAAGATGGACTTGGAGAGTATGCATCAAATCTTGAGCATTCTCTTAGAAACGAATTCAATACTTTCTTCGATCAGTCCGGTGCTGTAGGAAGAAGATATAGAAGACAGGATGAAATCGGTACTCCTTACTGTGTAACAGTAGATTACCAGACACTTCAGGACCATACAGTCACAGTTAGATTCCGTGACTCAATGAAGCAGGAGAGAGTGGCTGTAGATAATCTTGTCGCTTTCATTAAAGACGCTATGAAGAATTATAGGAGAGTCTGATGAACAAAGCACTCCAGACACTTATTGACAGAGGCTTCGTAAAGGACTGTACAAACTGGGATGCATTATCTGATCTAATGGATAAAGAGTCTGTATCATTTTACTGTGGTACAGACCCTACAGGTCCCTCTTTGCACGTCGGACATATTGTTCCGTTCTTTGCGATGCACCATCTTCAGAAGTTCGGACATAGACCGGTGGCATTGGTGGGAGGAGGAACTGGACTTATCGGAGATCCATCTGGTAAGACAGAGATGAGAAAGATCCTTCCCAAAGAAGAGATAGAGAAGAATGCTCAGAACATTGCAAGACAGCTTTCAAAAGTCGTTGACTTTTCTGAAAACCCTCCTGAGGGATATGGAAAAGCTACTATTGCAAATAACGCCGATTGGCTTGTCGACCTGAACTATATTCAGTTTTTAAGAGATGTAGGAAAATACTTCTCCGTCAACAGAATGCTTACATTCGAAGGTGTAAAGCAGAGACTGGAAAGAGGTCTGTCCTTCATTGAATTCAACTATCAGCTTCTTCAGTCTTACGATTTCCATAAGCTAAATGAAAAATATGGAACAAGACTCCAGATAGGCGGAGCAGACCAATGGGGCAATATTGTAGCAGGTATCGATCTCATTCAGAGAATGGGGGGAGAAGAGTGCTTCGGCCTCACATTTAATCTCATTATGCGTGCTGACGGTAAAAAAATGGGAAAGAGTGAGAAGGGTGCTGTATTCTTGGATCCAAATCTCTATTCTCCTTATGATTTCTATCAGTACTGGAGAAATGTATCCGACCCTGATGCAATCAAGTTTATGAAGCTCTTTACCTTTATGCCTCTTGATGAAATCAAGGAGTATGAAGATCCAAGTAGAAACATAAACGATGCCAAGGCTAGACTGGCTTATGAGATAACAAAGATTATTCATGGTGAAGAAGAGGCTGAAAAGGCGAAAGACGCTGCAGCCCACCTTTTCTCCAAAGGAGAGGGAAACAAGGAAAATGTTCCTACCGTCCAATTGGACAAGGCTCTCTTTGAAAATGGAATCGGTGTCCTAGACTTGTTTACAAAGAGTGGATTGACTCAAAGTAACGGTGACGCCAGAAGACTAGTAATACAAGGTGGAGCGGAAGTAAATGGAAATAAGATTTCTGATCCAAAGATGACTTTTACTCTCTCCGATGCAGATGGCGACGGTGACTTCATGCTTAAGGCAGGCAAGAAGAAGTTTATGAGAGTTCAGCCAAACTAAGGCTCATATATCACGCCCCGTGTGGACAATATCCATTCGGGGCGTTATCTTTTTCTCATGAAGAATTATTTGGACTTAAAAAGCACTCCTTTGAAGTTTCATAGAATATATGCAGCTGTGGTACTTCCTTTGGATATGTTTCTCAACATATATTCCCTTATTACTATCATTGCTTCTATTACAAAAAACGGAGCGGTCACTTGGGATTGGATATCCCTCGTTACGACCATTGTCTACATTGTTTTGATAATGGCGTCTTTCAGGGGACTGTTAGTATTTAAGAAAATGGGGCTCTATGCCCTCTGGGCTCTATTGGGACTTCAGATTGCCGATAATTCGTATACCTTTTATTTGTCCTATAGAGCAGGGGAAACAGTGTTTATGTTGTCCTCTGTTCTATCAATTTTCATTCTCACGTCAATAATTGTCTACTATGTTCTAAGACGCAAGCTCTTCACAAAAGAAGGTATTGATGTAGTGGCATATATGGCGAAGAAGAGGGAAGAAAATCAAAAAGCGGCAGATAGATTTGCTCCAATAGAAACCGAAATGGAAGAGGAAGAAAAAGAAGAAGACGTGGGGGAATATGACTGCCCTAGGTGCGGCTATCATATTACAGATGGAAAAGTATTCTGCCCTAAGTGCGGGGCCCAGACAAGAATTGTCAGGAGATAAAGAAAGAAAGGGCTGTGATTATGTCCGAAAAAACATAGTCAGCCCACTTCTCCAGTTCCTTTCTATCTGTCGTCCCTTCCAAAGCAACAATTGTACCGACACCAGCTTTCTTTGCCATTTTCAGGTCTTTTACATTATCTGATACCATCATCATGTCTTTATTATCTATGCCTGAGAACATTGAATAATCTTTAATTGTCCTTGGATCCGGCTTTGTATGAAGAGATGTGTCATCGATGGAAAAAGAAAAAAAACCTCTACCGAATACAGAAAGAAAAATATCTAATGATTCTTTTGTATCGTTAGTAAAGATTGCCAAACTTGAACCGCTTTTCTTTATTTCAATAAACAGTTTTTTAAGAATAGAAAAGTCATATCTCTTTAGCTCTTCTCTATACCCATATCTGCACCTGTTTTTTATTTTCAAAAATCCTTTGGCGCTTTTAATTGGATTAAGATGATATTTAATAGTAATGAAAGACAGAGCGAAAAAAGACGAGACATAGTTTCTTTTGAGAAATAACCCTTTACTGTTAATGGTGCCGTCTTTGTTTATTCCTACCACTGAAGAAAACTCATCAATGCACTCTTCCTTCTTACTTGGACTAAGCTTAGATAATGGAAGTTCTGAGGAGAAGAACCTCCTGATAGGGGTTTTCCAAAGAGTATAAGGGAAAAGAGTACCGTCTTTATCGAATATAATAGCTTTGGCCTTCATAATAAAAGCATAAAATAAGAAATGGAGAACCGCTACTGGAAATATAGTATTTCGGTTAATTACCGTGCAATTGAATTACCGAGGATTCCCGCTTAATGCCAAATAAGAAGGAACTGACGCTTTATTGATCTAAGAATTAGATTACTCATCCAGATATACTCAAAAAAAATGAATTGCAGGGCCATGTTTCAATCAGACTGAAAAAAATTTATTCATTCCATAGCCACTACATATCCTTGGAAAAAGGGCGGAAAGCACTTTTTGGGATCTCATGCTTTATTTGGAATGTCTCAGTGCAGAATCTATGGTAGTCTATAGACGAATATGATCACACAAAAGATAAAAGCGTATGCAAAAGTAAATATAGGCCTTAAGGTAGGGAAAAAAAGAAGCGACGGATACCATGACATTGATTCTTATTTTCTCAGGATTCCTTTTTCCGATGAGATTACCCTTTCCCTGGAAGAGGGAGATTATCAAGTGGTGATCAAGGGGAATGAAGATTATCTTGAAAAGGGCAAGACTGATATAATGGAGAAGGCTGCAAGACTCTATAGCGAAAAAACAGGAAAGCGCTTTTCCCTTTTTATCGAAATAGAAAAACACATACCTGAAAAAGCAGGGCTGGGAGGAGGAAGCTCCGACGCCGCCTCTGTTCTGTTATTTCTCAATCGATACTATAAGTGTCTCGATAAACAAGAGCTGATTCTTCTTGCTAAATCAGTTGGCGCAGATGTTCCGTTTTTTGTCTCTGAGGTCATGTTGGCTAGAATAAATGGAATAGGAGAGATTGTATTGCCTTTGACATATAGTCTTCCATATAAATATGTCTCTCTTTTCAGAGCCGCAGGAAGCGGTGTATCTACAAAAGATGCATACGAAAGATTAGATGAGAGAATGGCGGAGTATTCACCTCTGCCACCTCTTTCGTTCCCTTTGAAAAGAGAATCTTTCCCAAATGATTTTGAACTATTGGAAGGAAGGGAAATGCTAAAACATATTAGTCATCTACTGACAAATAATGATTTTGCATCACTAAGTGGAAGTGGAAGTGTATGGTTTGTGCTGTCTGAAAAGCAAATTAATACAAATATAAAAGAATTTATAGGTTCAAAAGAAATAATATGATGGACTAGAGAAGAGATTTCTGTTAGTCTCTTCTCGTCTTAGGGCCGTAGCC
>CAMEXG010000035.1 GCA_945947045.1 uncultured Spirochaetales bacterium
GATACGAGAACAAGGGAAAGAGAAGCGGAGCCTTCAGTGCCGGCTGCTTTACCGGCAACCCATATATCCTTACAAACTTCGAAGAAGATGTGATCAACAGTGTATTCACTCTCATTCATGAAGGTGGACACTCCATGCACTCTTACTTCTCAGCAAAGAACAACCCGTTCCCTTGCTATAACTACACCATCTTCGAAGCTGAAGTTGCATCCACTTTCAATGAAAACCTTTTGATGAAATATCTTTTGTCTCACACAGAAAGTAAGGAAGAGAAGGCATTCCTGGTAGCTCAGCAGCTTGATAACATTGTCGCCACATTCTTCAGACAGACAATGTTTGCAGAATTTGAACTTCTTGTTCATGAAGAGGCTGAAAAAGGCAATCCTATCAACGTTACATTCTTCAGGGAAACCTACAGAAAACTCTTGAAGGCATACTTCGGACCACAGGTGGAGTTTGAGGACAACTCAGATATGGAAGGTTTGAGAATTCCTCATTTCTATAGAGCATTCTATGTCTATAAGTATGCAACAGGCATTGCAGCCTCCATCGCACTCTCAGAGAGAGTATTAAATGGAGGAGAAGAAGAAAGAAACGACTACCTTACATTCCTTAAGTCAGGTGGATCAAGATACCCGTTGGAAGCACTAAGAGTCGCAGGTGTCGATATGGCGAAACCAGATGCGGTAAAGGCTACTGCAAAGTACTTCGATTCTCTCATCTCAGAGTTGGAAGAGCTGGTAAAATAAAGATTACTTTTTCTGGAGGGCAACGATCTTGCCCTCCTTTATTATCAGATAAAGATAGTCGCCTTTTGTCTGAGAATAGAGATATATGCCATTACCGTCAAATTCACCGAGAATAATATTCTCCAAAGGCAGTATGGATGATAAAAGCGGAGAGTATGCAGCAAGAAAAGCATCGCTACCGTCACAGTATTTTTCTATCCAAGAAAGGGAAAACTCTTCTTTCATGGCACAATAGACCATTTCCTCGACGCTTCCCTCTTTTATGTCTACACATACCCTGCCCACCTTCGAGCTTTCAGGGACTATTCCAGAAAAAAGAAGGACAGATGAAAATATAAATATAGACAGCAGAGAGAAAACATACTTCATACCGATATTATTTGTGTCTTTATGAATTTTATCAATGGATTACTGTTAAAGCCAATTACTCTTTTCCCTTCCTCTCCTTTTGAGTTTTCTCTTCCTGTGCTATATTAAACCCATGGAAAGAACAAAAGCCCAAAACATACTAAATGAAGGATTTATCCACACTGTCAAAGACCCTCTTTGGCAGAATATCCCTATGACCAGGGAAATAAAAGCATTGATAGAAGTGGATGATGTACAGAAACTTGCAAGAATCAAACAAAACGGCCCTACTTACCACATTTATCCTGGATCAGTACACACTAGGCTCAGTCACTCTTTGGGAGTCTATTATCTTGGCCGTCAGATACTCCTTTCTCTTTCCAAGAAATCAGAAGAGCTGCCTTTTACAGAAAAAGGCATGATGAGTTTTCTTGTAGCTTGTCTCTTACATGACATAGGGCACTTTCCATATGCACATTCACTAAAAGAGCTTGCCATACGAGACCACGAAGAGCTTGCAGGAGAAATGATACTTGAAAGGGAAGAACTTGGAAAAGCTATAGAAAACACGGGTGCAGACAGAGAGATGACCGCTGCAATAATAGACAAGGATCTTCTAACCTCAGACGAAGAGACTATTTTCTATAGAAATGTACTATCGGGAACTCTGGATCCAGATAAACTTGATTATCTTTCCCGAGACGGATTCTTTGCAGGCGTACCATATGGAAAGCAGGATACAGATTTTATTATCTCTTCCATGACTTATCATAATTCCCGACTATGCATAGACAAGGCGGCAATCAGCAGTGTAGAGCAGATTCTGTTTTCAAAGTATATGATGTACAGAACCATTTACTGGCATAAAGGCGTAAGAAGTGCAACTGCAATGATAAAGAAAGCCCTTATTACAGCCTTGAAAGAGGGCTTGATCGATTATAACGAACTCTATGGTATTGACGACAACGATTTTGTCCTTCTCTTAAAAAGCAGAAAAGAAAAGTGTAAGGCCTTGGAGATGGTGGAGGAAGTAGAACACAACCATCTCTTGGAGAGAAAGGTATACAAGGATTACGATAGCTCCGGAGTGATAGAAACCAGAGGAAGAAAGCCGGAAGAAAGAGAAGATATGGAAAACTTCATATGGAAAGAGTTAGTAAAAACATATCCGAGCCTAAAGAAGTGGGAAGTCATCATTGATATTCCTGAGCCGATTAGCTTTGAAACCCATATTTCTGTTGTTACGGAAGATGGAAAAGTAGAAGATATCAATGACAGCGACATGATATTCTCTGGAAAAGTTTCTTCCCTGTTCCAAAAGAGCCTGAGAAAAGTAGCCCTATACACCCCATCTTACGTCAAGGAAGATGATGCATGGAAAGCTATAGGAGAAGTAATACATGGATGAAGAAAAAATAAGCTACAAAACACTTATCGACGGCGATATTCCACCCTGGGTGATGAGGTTTGTCAAAGGTGTAGGAAAAGCTATCAACAAATATGGGATGATAAAATCCGGAGATACCGTCTTAATAGCCGCAAGCGGAGGCAAAGACTCTCTCGCCCTAGCCTTGGCTCTATCTTTAAGACGAAAGTGGCTTCCAGTCTCCTACAATCTTGAAGCTGTAATGATCGATTGGATAGAACATCCTATAGATCCGGATTATAGAGAGAAATTGAAGACTTACTTTAAAGACTTGGATATCGACCTGACTATTGTGGATGAAAAACAATACCCTGAGTCATTTAAAGGAGAGTTCAACTGCTATCTTTGCTCACGCAACAGAAGGCGTATCCTCTTTCAGTGGGCTGACGAACACAATGAGAAACTCATTGCCATGGGACATCATTTAGATGACCTTGTAGAGACCACGATGATGAACCTCTGTTTCAGAGGTAAGTTCTCCACAATGCTTCCTGTCCAAGAGTTTTTCGAGGGCAAGATGCACATCATCCGTCCAATGATTGAAACAAAAGAGAATGTAACCCAAAGGCTAAAGGAAGTTTATGACATACCGGTTGTAAAACCAGTGTGTCCCTTCGACCAGACGAATATAAGAGCGAAACTCAAACCTGTGGTAAAAGAATTATGTCACATCGACAAGCTTACAAGAGAACACATCTATTCTGCACACACATTCTCATATAATCTTTTGGACAAAGACCCAACAGAGTGGGAAACAGAGAATACAAATAATAAAGATAAGTGAGAATAAACACGTGGAAAAGACAAGCATCTATGTGCTACTATAGTTAGAGAGGTCATTATGAAAAGACTTACAGCTGTAATAATGTTAATACTCACAGGAGCAATAATCTTCGCTTCAAACACAATATCTTTCTCCGGCCGATATGCTTTGGTTGGCTCTGATGGCCGTACCATCAGAAGAACAAGCGTTGATGTAGAAGGCACTGGCGTCGTCCTTGCAACAGGAGAAGAGAAGGCAAAGGCAGAGGGATCTGCATTCTCTCTCGTTTTAGGTGAAAACTCCTTGGCAGTGATAAAAGATGAAGAAGGCCTCGTAATCTATCTGGTGTATGGTAATGCTACAGTAGTATCTGGAGATGAGAGAGACGTTACTGTATACACTCCTACCACAAAGACGACTCTTTACTCTAAGGGTGAATACCACTTTATCTCATTGGACAGAGAAGAAAAAGCATATAACTTCTCTTCCCCAGACATCCAGCTTTATGACTCTATAAGAGGAACATACACTACTCTCTCTTATAACGAGGGATACGACTATATCAAGGGTAGAAAGATCGAAGTTGATGAAAGTAAGAGATACCTTGAAATACCGGTACATGTACTTACACCAGTATTTACTGATGAAGTCTATTCATATCTCACAGGCTCTCCTGATACTCCTGTCCTCTCTATTTCAGAACAGTATATGACAGGTACCCCAGACGCTCCTATCTTCATAAAGAAGGAGAGCGAAATAATTAATGATCCTGACACTCCAGTCATACTTGACAATATTGTCCAAACAATAGTGGACTCTTCATTCTCACCTATTTCTGTCACTCAGGAACTAATTGACAGCGAGAGCAACAACTGATGGGAAGAATTAATCTTCTCGATCCTCTACTCTCCTCCCGCATCGCCGCTGGAGAAGTCATAGAGCGCCCACAATCTGTCCTGAGGGAGTTTCTCGACAACTCTTTAGATGCAGAAGCCGATGACATCACTGTAATCGTTGAAGGTGGAGGAATCGATAAACTTGAAGTGCAGGACAATGGAAAGGGTATCAACAGAGAAGACTTGTCATTGATCGCTACAAGACATGCAACAAGTAAGATTCATGATCCTGATGATTTATATGAAATAAATACACTAGGCTTCAGAGGTGAAGCCCTATACTCTATATCTTCTGTTTCAAAGCTTACCATCTCTTCCTTTGACAGTTCAGAGAAAGAAGCCTCTACTCTTGTAATCGATAATGGAAAAAGATACCCGGTCAGTGAGACGGGACCTGAAAAAGGTACTATCTGCACCTCAGAAGATTTGTTTTTGGAAATACCTGCCAGAAGAAGCTTCTTAAAAAGAGCAAGCACAGAGTCCACTCTGTGTCGCACTCTCCTTTCTTCAAAAGCCCTTGCATTTCCTAATGTACGTTTTACTCTTAAAGTCGATGGCGCCACAAGAATGCAGTGGCCTAAAGCAAGTGACTATAAAGAGAGAGTTATGATGCTTTGGAGGGAGTATGGTATCTCTTCTTCAGATGTAGAAATGCTGACTGAAAATGAAGAAGACTACTCCATTACAGTCGTCGCAGGAACATCTGCTGTAAAAAGGTCCGATAAAAAAGAAATCAGAATCTATGTAAACTCACGACCTGTAGAAGAGTTTTCAATGGTACAGGCCGTTCTTTATGGATACGGAGAGCTTCTTCCTGGAGGAAGTTACCCCTATGCCTGTGTTTTTATTAATGATAAAAGTGAGTTGGTGGACTTTAACATCCACCCTGCAAAGAAAGAAGTCAAAATAAGAAATAAGGCTGACATACACCATACTCTCTCCTCAATGATAAAAAAAGGGATAGAGAGAAAGATTCCTGAAATAAAGAGTGTCAGACAGTTTTATCTTGATGATGCCCAACGCTGGGAAAACGGAACAAAGACAAAAACATTTGGAGTTATGCCTTCTCCTGATATTAAGGAACCTATCAAGCAAGAAGAAAAGCCCGTTGTTTATTCTCATGAAGTTTCCGGAAGAACAGAAAACTTTGAAGACAAGTCTTGTAAATATACTCCTAAAGATCCTGATTGGCTAAGAAAGGCAAAAGAGCTGAAAGCCATCAGAGAAAAAGCAAAGAATGAAACTACCATAAAGGCGGAAGATACAGATTATAAGGAAGACGAGATAATATACATAGGTCAGGCTTTTAATCTCTTTTTAATCTGTCAGAAAGGAGATTCTCTATACTTGGTGGATCAGCATGCGGCCCATGAGAGGATTCTATATGATGAATTAATTTCATTAAAGACAGTACAGAGACTTCTTGTGCCGATAAAAATTGAAGTTGATGACATTACAGATGATTTTCTTGAAAGAAACTCTTATGTCTATACAAAACTTGGAATATCTCTTTTAAAAGAAAAAAAGGGTGAATGGGAAATAGACGCCATTCCTGCTGTATGCAGAGGTATAGAGGGAGAGATTGTCGACTATATTACCAGTGCAAAAAGCGATGAGCATGAACTGGAAGAGAAGATTTTTGCAATAATGGCGTGCCGTAAAGCAATAAAAATGGGCGATAAGGTTGACAAGTGGGCTGCCGAGTCCATATTAGAAAAAGTATTTATGATGGAAGAGCCCTGCTGTCCTCATGGGAGAACCTTTCTTGTCAAGATTACTGAGCAGAGCTTAAAAGAAATGGTAGGTAGAACTAAATAAACTATAGAGTAATGCTCTCTTTTATTTCAGTTCCATTTGTAGAATGAATTATCAACCTATATTCGCCTTTTGGCATTGACGAACCAGGAGTAAGTAATAGATAGTCCGATATAAGACGCTCTCTATCAGATGAAAGATCTCCTTTCCAAATTAAATCATTATCAGGAGAAGTGAGAATGAAAGAGTATCTCTCATCCTCATCTCCTTCATCTAAGTAGGCTTTAATTCTTATCTTTCCTTCATTATCCTCAAAATCCGCCCCCGAGATACTGAAGCTACTACGGGAGCAGGAAATAAAGACCAAAGATACTATAATAAGAATCAGTAATACTCTTCTCATTGTCCATTCTTTGCCTGAAGCATCATTCTTACAGGGTTTGCATATGTATTCAAAACAAAGCTTCTAACGTCCTCAGACAAGTGAGAGAACCGTGACAAGAACTCATCCTTATCGAGAGAAGAGTAGAAATCCTTAAATCTTTCTCCACCTTCAAGTACATCATATGAGAGATAGTTTGTATCAAAGAGGTGGTAGTTAAGGTGAATCTGACGGTCAATCGCTTCAGCAACTTCCTCAGGACTATTGTACTCTCCATCAAGAGGATCTCCGATAGAGACGTGGACATTCCCCTTTTGACATCTGAGCCCCTTCACCATGCTGATAAGATCTTCATACTTCTTCTTCTCGTATTTACCGTCATTATGCTCCTTGGTGACTTCTTCTCTTCCCTTGTTAATATCATTCGGGTCATATTGGTAACTGATGGCTACAGGAACAATATTACACTTCTTCATAAGCTCAGAGAAAGAATATCCCTCCCTCTTCTTTGAAAGATAGAGCATCTTGATGATGGCAGACTGAGTAAGATCTTTTCCATCCTTGCTCCTTCCTGACTTCTGCGCTACCCATATGGACTTATTCTCTTCAGAGACAGTCTCGACAAAATATTCACTTATTCTGATGGATTCCAAGTACTTCTCTCTCATAGGAAGGTTGCGCTTTATTATTATTCCTCCGTTCATACGGAAGAGATCTTCAACCATCTGGTTTACCATCAGGTTATCTCCTACCGCCATTTCACAGAGAGGAAGATTCATAGACTTCAGAGCGTAATCCAGTAAAGTACAGTCAAGGATTATATCTCTATGGTTAGAAATAAATAGATAACCTTTGTCTTTCTGGAGCTTCTCCCCTCCGGAAACAGAAAAACCTGTTGTGGTTTTATCGATGATTGCAGGGATAAAGTAACCTGCTGTAACCTTATGTTGGAAATCATCATAAGAGTGCACATCCAATAGTGCTCTCTCTATGGCATTTACCATTGGTTCCACAGAAGAGAAATCGCCACTGAGCATATAAGCGAAAGCACCGATAAACTCTTTTCTAGCCATCAAATTGGCCTTGGCCTTTTCAAATCTTTCTCCTCTGTATGGTTCTATATCTTCGTATTTTTTCCTATCCATTTTAGTCCCTGCTGATAATCTTCAAAAATTGCGTCCTTTCCCACTTATAGCCGTCAGAACTCTCCTCCTGGGCGAGACGGCCACAGAAATCGGAGATGGAATTAAAGTTATGGCGTTCCATCCATGCTTTAATTTCATTGTTTAGGCGAGTGATCGATCCAAAGCCTTCTTTAATAGGAAGGGAAGCTACTTCAAATGCTTTTGCTCCTGCAAGAAGCATCTTGATGGCAGTCTCTGAAGAGTGAATTCCCGTGTTTGAACAGATATCCATCTTCACTTCTCCGCTCATTAGAGCCGTCCATCTCAAAGTATCTGTATAATCGTTTCCATCTGTCGTAGGACAACCAGAGACTATCTGCATCTTCTCTATATCTACATCAGGGCGGAATGTTCTGTTGAAAAGAACTACACCTTCAATGCCTTCTTTATCTATCGCCTTTATCTTGTTTGCAAGAGCAGAGTATTTACTGCCCATCTTGATTGCCAAAGGGCAAGAAATATGTTTTCTGGCAAATTCAATGAATGAGAAGAACTCGTCATCTACTTTTCTTCCATCGACTCTTGCGTCGGATGTAATAGGATAATAGTTTAATTCTATTGCATCTGCTCCGTTTTCAACAAATCTCTCTGCATATTCGGACCAGGAAGAAAGACTCTTGCAGCACACGGATGCGATTACAGGAATGCTAAGCTCTTTCTTGGCGGAAACAAGGAGTTTGATGTATTTG
The DNA here is from genome assembly GCA_945947045.1 of uncultured Spirochaetales bacterium. Lineage (GTDB taxonomy): Bacteria > Spirochaetota > Spirochaetia > Sphaerochaetales > Sphaerochaetaceae > Ornithospirochaeta. The sequence goes on from CAMEXG010000035.1 coordinate 8,193, forward strand.
TCGATATAGAAATCTGTTGCAGCTCTTTTATATACATTGTGGGCGGAAGAGAAGTTAAGGTATTCGTCGTTAGCTTCGACTTCAGCCTTTACTTCACTTTCAATCTGTTCTTCGAAAATGGATTTGAGCACTACTGCTCCGGCTCCTGCCTCTTCACACTTTTCAAGAGACACCACATTCTGTGTCAAAGGACTAGATCCTACGATTACAGGACTTTTCAAAGAAAGTCCAAGATATTTGGTTTCTAGGGATGCCATAGTTCGCTCTCCTTTAGGTTTCTTTTTTTAATATCATAGCTGAAAAACCTAGGAGACGCCAATGAATATAAGAATGAAAGGAATAAAACTACCCAAATAACACAAAAGGTCCGGCGTGCCGGACCCTGTGTCATAGAATATAAGGAACCAAAAGTTCATGAGACTTATATACTACGTAAGTCTCCACTTCCAATACTTCCGTCAGCTTTGTCAGCTCCTGCGAGAAGAACTGCAACAGAGACAGATCTTCGTCTTCTGACAGTACCAATTCGACTATCAGGTCATATCTACCTGTTACAATAGATACTGAGACTACGCCTCTAAGCTTCATAAACTCCACGGCTTTCTTCTGCAACTCCATAGTTGAAAGCTTGACGCCCATGTAAATCATCTGAAGGCCAGGAACATTCTCAGGATCCACCATGCCTGTTATTCTCAGAACACCATCCTCCAAGAGTTTATTGGCCCTGCTTCTCACTGTATTTTCAGTAATTCCCAGTTCATCTGCAATTACAGAATATGGTTTTCTTCCATCACGAAGAAGCCTGATGATCGCCTTGTTGGTGTCGTCGATTTTCTTTGCCATGATTTCCCCCTTTCAGATCAGACTAAACCTTCTTTGTGATATTTAGCGATAGTATCTAATACTTCTTCTCCGATTCTAAGAAGGTTCTCTTCACTGTTTGCGCCTACATGAGGAGTAAATGTTACATTTGTGCATCCAAAGAGAGGGTTTTCTTCTCTTACAGGAGGCTCTGATGAGTAAACATCTGTACAGAACCAAGAAAGATCTCCATTCTTTAACGCCTCTGCAACATCATTTTCATCTACACACTTTCCTCTTCCTGTATTAATGATGACAGGCTTCTTTGTCATCTTGGAGATAAGGTCCTTATTGACCATCTTATCTGTTTCAGGAGTAAAAGGAAGGTGCATTGAGATATAATCGGCATCCTTGACAGCGTCTTCAAGACTCATCATCTCTGCAAGATCCGACTTCTCCACATACTTGTCATATGCAACAACCTTCATACCGAAGGCATGAGCTCTTTCTGCAACCTTTCTGGCAATATTTCCGATACCCAAAAGACAAAGTGTCTTTCCATAAAGCTCATGTCTCTTTGTCTTTTTAGCCCACTCACCATTCTTCATGGTGTTGTCATAGAAGCAAAGATTATTAGGTGTACTGAGCATAAGGCAGAAAGCAAGCTCTGCGACAGCCACAGCCGATGACTTAGGTGTATTTGTAGCGACAATTCCCTTTTCTTTGCAGTAAGGGATATCAATATTATCCATACCGACTCCGCCACGGATGATAAGCTTCATATTCTTGGCTTTATCAATATACTCTTTTGTAGCCTTTGTCTTACTGCGGATCAATACCACATCAGCTTCTCCAAGTCTCTCGATATCTGTTGTGACTTCCCCGAAAACTTCAAGTTTGCCAGGAAGAGATTTGTCAAATGCATCTGCTATAAGAATAAGCATAGGATACTCCTTTCCCCCGTATTTGCGGGTTTGCTTAGAGTATCCCACTGCTTTTATAATATGTCAAATTTTTTCTTTAAAAATATCAGAAATCAAAGGTTTTGTCGGATAAAGTTGCGTTAATCACAACGTTTTGGCTATAGAGCTTCTATTTCCTTAATATGCATCTGCATTTTCCCTACCCCTTTCCACCAATTAGTCTCAGGTGAAAAAACAATGGATACATGCCTTCCCACTGTAAATTCTGCGTTGTTTCTAGCATCCCACCAGACGCTAGGCCAAGCATTCTCCCCATATCTGATAGTAAAACGCATATACTTGGGATTATTCGATACACAGTATGCTTCTTCTATTACACCGTCCGGGATATAGAACAAAAGCTCCTCGTTCTCTTGTCCAAAAGGCTCAAAAAGCTCTTTTGTCTTCCAAACATTCTCATTCATAAACTCCTTGGGAATCTGTGCGTCTACTTCTATCTCAATGTCCTCTTGGTTTATTTCAGGCATGGACGCCACATACTCCTCAAAGGTGGAAACAAGTTCTTCTTTCCTCTCTTCAATACTTCTGAAACCTGCTGCGAACCTATGCCCGCCGAAGTCTTCAAATAAATATGCGAAGTTAGAAAGGAACTCCCTTGCGTTCCAAGGCTCCGTGCATCTCATACTTCCTACAATCTTTCCATCTACTCCCGCCATTACGATGACTGGAATTTTTTTATCATTGGAAAGCCTGCTTGCTATACTTCCTGTAAGCCCCCTGGGAACATCCGGATCATCTACAATAATTATCTTTCCCTCATTCTTTATGAAAGATTCCTCCGCTTTTATCGAGACTTTCTCCATTATCTCCTCTTCACTTTTCTGTCTCTGCTGGTTCATATCCAGAAGCCTTAAAGATAGATCCTCGATCACCCCCGGATCATCGGAGATCAATAGTTCCAAAGCCTCTTCAGGTTTTCCCATTCTCCCTGCAGCATTCAAAACAGGAGCTATTTTGAAAGACACATTTACACTGGATATGGGTTTTGATATGAGATTCTGCTTTGCAATAAGGTACTGCAGAGAGACAAGAGGCGTGCGGCTCATCAGCTTCAGACCTTTCTTTACTATGAGCCTATTCTCGTCCTTCATAGGCATTAGGTCGGAAATTGTTCCTATTGCCTCCAATTGCTGGATGTCTTCAAAATTCTTAGTAAGCTCCGGGAAAGAATAAATGGAGGAAGACTTGAAGAGAGATATCAAAGTCTCCATCTCTTTATTGGAGGAAGCATATTTTGCAGCCCTACTGAATACAGACAAATCGAAAAGGCTCTTGCCTTTCGTCTTAGGCATCACCTTCTCCATCTGAGGTCTGAAGTCTTCAAGGGAGATATCCACATTTCTTCCGAAAGCACGCTTTAGAAGAGAGAGCTCCGTATCTTTGTCCAGAACCACTATCGGAAGCTGACAGGAGAGGAAAGGAAGGAGTCTCGATTGGGAAAGAGAGTTTCTACCATCCTCAATAAACTCATCGGAGCATGTATCCACCACGACAAGATTTTCAAGCTTCGCCCCTGTAACTCTAATTGTTCCGTTACCAGGTTCAGCATGGAGAAGAATAAGAGATGAATTCCATAGAGGCGTATAGGAGAAGTGCAGAGCCCAACAAAGCTTTGCAGCCACCGCGCAACCTGCCAGATGAGGGAAGGGATATCCCGACCCCTCTATTTTAGGATCAAAGATGGCTTCTGCCGGAGGAAGCCTATCTCCTGGAATATGGTGGTCCAACACAATGACGCTTACTCCCGCCATTTCAAGCCTTTTGATTTCTTCTATTGCAGATATGCCGTTGTCCACAGTGATTACAAGAGTCACTCCGGACTCCAATATTTCATCTACGGCATCGGAGGTAAGCCCATAGCTCTCATCCCCATGGGGAAGACGCCAAGTAATATTTTTGGCTCCCAGTTTTCTGAGGGTTCTGATCATTATGGCAGTACTTGTAACCCCGTCTACGTCCCTGTCTCCGAAAATCAGAATCTTCTCCTGCTCTTTACCATCCTCTTCATCCAACGCCTCCTGTATTCTCTCCACCGCCGTATAAACATCATCCACGGTAAAGGGACTATGTTGATAGAGAATGTCATCCTCAAGAGAGTACATTACTTCGTCTTCACCCATTTCTCTTCTTGCCATAATTGTGGAAGCCAAAATAGGAAGGCCGAACCGCTCGCTCAAGGCTCTTGCCCTAGATGAGTCGTACTTTTTAATCCTTACTTTCATATATTCACATTTCCTTACACGATCAGCCCCGTTTCCAGCACATTCAGGCGGACGGGGAACGAATGCTTCAAAGTCCTTAAGAGATATCGGAATATACGTCTGGCCATTTCATCGCTTATCCTCATATCTCCAGCCTCCTTTATTGAGCATTCATATATACGGGCAAGATACTTTCTTGCATTGGGGGGAAGAATCATCTCGCCTCCCATTTCGTCGCAGCAACTGCATACAGCAGCCCCCAGAGACAGAGAAAAGCCAAGAACCTCATCATCTCTGTATCCCATCAGGCACTCAGGGCAGGTCTTCCAATCTCCCCCAAGACTTTGGGAGCGAAAGTATTGTATGAGAAAATAAATGCCAGATCGGTCTCTGTCTCCACTTTCCATGTTGTCAAGAGTACCTGCAAAAAGATTATAGATGTATGCATCTACACTTCTTCCCTTGATTACCATCTCTGAAAACAAAGTAAGGGCTAATGTCTTTTCCAAGCTCTCCCCTATTTTCTCATGAAAGGAAAGTGTATCCACATCCTTCAGAGTGATTTTCCCGTTTTCAGTACGTCTATTAAGAGAAAAAACACCCTCTGTGAATACAGAAGCCCTTACAGCCTTCGGACTCTTTCTCACCCCGTATACATAGACTTCAAGAACACCCATATCGGGAGTGAGGATTCTGATGACAACGTCATTATCCTTGGCATTGTCTTTTTTCAGAACTATCCCTAGTGTCTTAAAGTCTCTTTCCATCACTTTACTTTAGCACAATTAGCAGCAAGGACAAAGATAAATACCTGATTTTCTTTACCCGCGGAGAGTGGAAGAAGAGGAGACGAGGTGTTAAACTCACAATATGAAGAAACTATCGGTTCTGACTCTATTTTTATTCTTGATACTTGGACTCTGTGCACAGGTCGATTCTCCCAATCTTTTCGAAATAGACAAAGAGCTGGATTCTTTCAAGAAAACTGAAATCACAGAAGAAGAGCGGAAAAAATACCAGGAAATGGAGTTTTACCTTATTACAGGAGGACCGGGATCTCTTATTTGGGAAAACTTCGGACACAGCGCAATCTTACTCACTACACCCGATTCATTTCCTGTGGCCTATGACTGGGGTATCTTTTCTTTTGATGATTCTTTCTTTGTGAACTTCGCTTTCGGCAGACTATATTACGAGGCATGGGCGACATATGGCGACTATAGAATAGAGTCCTTGATCAGCGACGACAGAAGTGTAACTGCACTGAGACTAGAACTGGATGAAAACCAGAAGAAGAATCTTCTATCATTTTTAATGTACTCCACAAAAGAAGAGAACAAGACTTATTTATATGACTACTTCAAAGATAATTGCGCCACAAGACCCAGGGATATCTACTCTTGGCTTACAGAAGGAGAATTTGAAGAGGTTTTAAAATCCACGCCGTCTGAAGAGACGCTGAGAGAAACGGTAGAGAGACACTTGTCACTGTCGACTTTTCCTGTGGCATGGACAATAAGCTACCTTCTTGGTCCCGATACAGATAAAGAAGAGTCGATGTGGGAAGCCTGTTTCCTCCCGTCAACTCTCAATTCCTCTATTAAAGAGTATCAAAATAACAAAGATGAAATAATCTACTCTTCAAAGAACAGAAATCCTGTTCCTGATAAATGGAGTCTAAAAGCAAGGTCCATCATCATGGGGATCCTACTTGTTTCCATTTCTCTTCTTCCTCTTACAAAAAAAAGATGGATCGAAAGATGCTGCGATACTGTCCAGGGCATTCTATTCTTTTTCTTCGGTGTACTTTCATCTGTCCTTTTGTTCTTGATGCTATTTACGATACACAACGTAACGAAGGGAAATATAAACTACCTTATTATTTCTCCCTTATGCCTGATCTCTTCCCTCCTACACTTTGCATCCCTTTCAAAGAAAAGAAAAAACAAAGCGATACTTATTAACTCAGGAGTAATGCTGGCTCTTTCTTTAATCGTCTTAGCCTTGAGGCTAATCATTCCATCCTTCATACAAGACTCCTATGCAGTGTTTATTCCCGCAATAATGCTTTATGCATCAGAAGTCTTTGTAAGTTTCAAATGCATTGAAAGATAAAGGACAGGAAGAAAGAATCTCCCTGTCCAAACTATGTGCATATAAAAGTCT
>CAMEXG010000036.1 GCA_945947045.1 uncultured Spirochaetales bacterium
GGTATGTTAATACTCGTAAGGCCTTTACATCCATAGAAGGCTCTGTCTCCTATTGAGGTGACGGATTCCGGAATTGAATATTCTGATTCAGTCTTGCCTTTTGGATAACAGATGATTGTTTTTCCTGTCCTGTCAAACAACACACCGTCTATTGACTTGTAGCATTTATTATTTTCCGAAACATTTATTTGACTGAGATTGGCACACTCAGAGAAGGCATCTCTTCCTATTGAAGTGACGGAGTCCGGGATTGTAATTCTACTGAGGAAGTAACTTTTTCTGAATGCTTCTCCGCCAATTGAAGTGACAGGAATTCCATTGAGTGAATTAGGAATATTAAAATGATGATAGACCTCTGTTTCAAGCTTCAAATAGTCAGTCATCTCAATGACTCCGTTCATATCGATACTAAGAAAGTATGTAGTTATATAAACTTTGAAATTAATCTCTTCTTCTGAATATAATAGTTCAAAGAATGCACCTGTAACAATTTTGCTATCTCCTTCCTTTATCCATCCATAAACCGTAAATTCTTCGCCCAAATAATCAACGGAAGGGAAACGATACTTTTCACCAGCCTTGTAGTAGCCGTCCTTTATGAGCTTTTGACCATCGTAGAAAGAAACATGGACCAACGACCTATCCCTCCAGACTGAATAGAGTGTAATGTCGTCGACAATAGGGGTGCTGAAATCAAAAAGATCCGATCCTCCTTTTGTGAGACTCCATCCTACAAATCTGTATCCTTCCCTTGTAGGTATAGGAAGGGTGACAGTTTTGCCTGGTTCAATCTCTAAATTCGTAAATACACTTCCGTCGTAGTCGACAAATGTGACGCATATCTTTTCATTTGGTGATTCTGCATTGCATGAAACAAGCAACGTTGACGAACAATTATCGAGTGTTGGAACAATGGTATCAAGGTTCATTTTGAATTTCCTCTCTAGGGTTAGAACATCTACTTTTATAGTATCTCATTTTTCCGATATTAGATGATTTTTTTTTAAGATGTGTGGTGTTTTGAAAAAAAAGGAACAAAGTACCAATTCAATAATCTTTACATCACCACATTTAATTAGAGCAAACGGATATGAGATTAATTCTACTTTAAAAAAATAATTAGGATATTCATTTTTTGATCTTGCTTATTGTCCCGAGGATCGGCTATTATACAAAGTGAGGTTGATTATGGACAGGAAGAAAATGGACGTCGTCGAACTCTTCGCTGGTGTCGGAGGGTTCAGGCTCGGACTGGAAAAGAGCGGATGGAACACAGTATTTGCAAACCAATGGGAACCAGGGGCGAAGACCCAGTGGGCGTTCGACTGCTACAACAGGCATTTCCCCGATTCGACAAACTCCAACCAGGACATCGCAACCGTGGATGCCAAGGACATCCCCGACCACACCCTCCTCTGCGGGGGCTTTCCATGCCAGGACTACTCCGTCGCCTCCACACTCGCCGTTTCCAAAGGCATACAGGGAAAGAAGGGCGTCCTATGGTGGGAGATAAGAAGGATTGCAGAGGAGAAGAAGCCAAGGTTCATCCTCCTCGAGAACGTCGACAGGCTCCTCAAGTCACCTGCAAAACAGCGTGGACGTGACTTCGGCATCATCCTCTCATGCCTCAATGCACTGGGCTACTCCGTAGAATGGAGGGTCATAAACGCAGCGGACTACGGCTTCGTGCAGAGACGCAGGAGGACGTTCATATTCGCAACGAGGGATGCCTCAATCAAGAAGAAGCTCTACGGAACCGGAAATGCAGGAACAATCCTCACCTCCTCCGGATTCTTCGCACCTTCATTCCCATGTACGAAGAAGGATGCCAATGCGGACTCAGTTTCAATCCAAATCCCTACAGACCTAGTCAAGCTCTCCGACAGCTTCGGTACACCTTTCGGAAACTGCGGATACTGCGTAGACTTCACTGCAAGGACCTGCGACGTAACGCCAGTATATGACGGACCACGCACCACGCTGGGCGACATACTCGTCAAGGATGCTGATGAGAAATACTATGTAAGCGAAAAAGATATTCCGAAATGGGAATATATGAAAGGAGCAAAGAAAGAGAAAAGAGTCACGAAGGAAGGGTTCGAATACAACTACTCCGAAGGCCCCATCGCCTACCCGGACTACCTCGACCGCCCCGCAAGGACCATGCTAACCTCCGAAGGCTCCAAGAACAGGTCGTCCCATATCATCAGAGATCCGAATACGGGAAGGCTCAGGATACTTACCCCTGTGGAGTGCGAGAGGATAGACGGCTTCCCTGACAACTGGACGGAAGGCATGACCGACAGGATGAGGTACTTCTGCATGGGCAACGCCCTGGTGGTTGGGCTCATAGAGCTTATGGGAGAGAGAATAAGAGACCTCATGTGATTTTCCGTTGTGTTCCAGATCTGGATGTTATAGACTTTTGTCATGGCATCCCACAAGTACACGAGGAAGGATATAGAAAGACTGCTGGGAGATGCAGTCGGGAAGACCCTTGGAGAGGTTGATTCCAAGGGCGTTTTTCTTCGTGCGGAAAAGAATCCGAAGATCACAGGGATAGCGGGAGACGTCATCGAGCAGTCCGTCCTGGGATATCCCGCCAACTCAGACGGCGACCCAGACCTTGATGTGGACGGGACCCTCGTGGAGCTGAAGACAACTGGACTCAGAAAGAAGAACGGGGAGATTGAGGCGAAGGAGCCGATGTCCATAACAGCAGTAAGGATAGGTTCAATCCAGAAAGAGGATGACTTCGAGAAGAGCCACTTCTGGCTCAAATGCAGCAATCTCCTCATAGTTTTCTACCTGTATGCTTCAAAGGATACGGTGAACGCACTGGGGTATAGGGACTTCCCCATCATGGACTACTGCTTCAACGAATTCTCGGATGAGGACAAAGACACACTCAGGAACGACTGGACGATTGTCAGGGACTTCCTCCGGGAACTGGACACACTCCCCTGCCCCGAGAATGAATACCCCAGGCTTTCCAGCGAACTGAGGGATAGGCTTGCATTGATAGACACTGCACCGAAGTACCCGCATCCTCCGAGGTTCCGCCTTAAGAGGACATTTGTCACATCAATATATATCAACTCACTGAAAAGGAAGAAAAGGAAAGACGGCTCCCTGGACGAGCAGATAGATTCCTATGCGGAGCTTGACGCAAAGTGCAGGAGCGTAAGGCTGAGATTCGGGGGTATGTCCTTGTCACAGATTGCAGAGGAGCTTGGAATCGACATAAGGATTGCCAAGAACAACTCCGAGCAAATCGTCTCCAGGATGATAGGCGGTAAGGCGAAGAAGATGAGCGGCATAGAGCTTTTCCAGAAGTTCGGGATCTCGTGCAAGACGGTCGTCCTTACGGAAAAGGGAGGAAGGACCGAGGACATGAAGCTCTTTCCCCTCGACCTGGATGAAATTCAGGATGCTGAGGTTTCATTCGAGGATTCATCATTCTTCGACTACTTTTGGAACCACCAGCTCCTTGCAGCAGTATTCCAGGAGCCTTACGACAAGTGCCCTTACGGGGAGATTGTCTTCCGTGGTTTCAAGAGGATGACCATGCCAGAGAGCTTCATCGAAGGAGAAGCCCATAAGCTATTCATGGACATAAGGTCGCTGATTCTTGAGGACAGGCTCCGTGATGAGATCGTATGCAACAAGGATGGAACTCCCAGGATTAACCTGAACGGCACTGTATCCACAGCACCCAACTTTCCTAAATCCAAGGACGGCAACCTCTTCATACGTGGAGGCGGCACCGACTCATTGGACAAGCCTGTCGTGGTCAACGGCGTCCATATGTACCGCCAGTCCGTATGGTGCAAGGGTGTCTACATCGTAAGCCAGCTAGAGGGGAAGGAGTATTGCTGAGTATAGAACAATCACTGCCTAGTTGCAGAATATTCAATTTCCTTTACCTAGTCTTCAACCCCTTGTAAAAATCCATATCTTCCATATTCGTTACTCTTTGTAAACTCTATAATATTTGTTTCTCCATGCCAAAAGGTAGGTATTTCATTCTCAATAAAAATAATCTGACCTATATCGTTCTGATTGCTGCTTATATATTCATACAATCTAGACTTCATACTGTTATAATCATCAGTATTGGATACTTCCATAAGTGCCATTGTCGGAGAATCAAAAACGAGAAATCCAGGATACGTTTTTCCATGAGAAAGCATATATGACCTCATAGCGATTTCAACAACGGTATTCAACAAAGAACGGTAGCCTTGTCCCTCATTACGCTTCTGATTACCGTTCACTATGACATCAAAATCATCTTTATCAAAAATGCTCGTTAAATAATTTTTATATCCTATCTCTATCAAAATAGATTCGATTGATTTGCTGATATCACGGAAAAAATCATCTTCAAAATAATCCCTTGGTACAAACTCTCTTTTTTCGATACTAGTCGCTTCCACATTAGAAACATCTTTTTCCAGTTCAACTTTGATTTTTACCAAAGACTCCTTTTCTGATATAATCTGCAAGCGACTTTCATGTGATTGAATCTGCTTTTGCAAGGAGTTTAATTCAGGAAGAATCTCTTTGTTCAGTTCCTCCTGCATATTCGATACATCATTGTTTATTTCTTGGATTTTTTCTTTTTTTTGACCGATGGTAGATTCAACACTCTCTATTGCTTTTACCAAATCAGTTTTAAGCATACTGATCTGATTCTTTTCTGATATTGCAACCGCCAAGTATTGGTCTTCCTGTTCTTCGTGGAGAGGTCCATTGCAAAAGGGGCAAATTGAAGAATGAGGTATTTTAGAAATAGTTTTATTACCATCTTCGAGAAACCCTAGACGTAGCAAATCTGAATCATACTGCCCCATCAAAACATGGTATCTATCTAGAACAATATTTAGTTCAGTCAGCTCCTTTTCAAGAGAGCATCGACTTACTGTATATTCTCTAATCCTGTTTGAAACGAAAACTGATTCTTTTTCAAGATTTGAAATCCTGTTTGCTATTTTTTCAATATTTACTGAATAATCAGGAGAGGTACAATCTCCTAATGATTCATCTAATGATGATATCTGCTTTGACAAAGCTACCAGTTTTTGATCTATATATTTATGTAATACTTCTTTTTTAATCTTCTTTTCTCTTTCAGTTTCATTGTCTGAAAAATACTTTGCATCAATTCCGTACAATAGATAAAGCATTACGGACAAGCAGGGCGTGTAGTTATATACTCCACCTTTCGAAGATATCAATATTGGAGGACTGGTAGAAATACGTTCCTCATCAATCAACATGAGTTGAAGCATTGAGCGGAATGTAAGTGCCTGCTGATCTCGACTCTGGGTTCTATAAATCTTTGTCTTTGGTGGGATTTCTGTCATTGACAAAAGAATATCTCTATATTGTTTAGCCGTAATTCTTTCATACTCTGATTCGCAATCTTTTCTAAACGAGTAGATTCTCGATGAAGATACATCTCTTTTTACCCACATTTTATTTCCGTTGTTATTTATCAAAGCTTCAACAAATAAATAGTCTTCACTTTTATCTCCATATAAATCTTCTGCATCCAACAGATAATCAATGGTTTTGAAAATCAATGTTTTTCCTGTATTTGAAGGACCGCAAACAACATTAAAGCCTTTAGTTAGCTCTATAACGGATACTCTCCCGAGTTTATCGGTAACCTTAATTACCTCAAAATAAAATCCAGCCACGATACTCTTCCTCCTAATTATGCATTCATAATAAAAGAAACTATTTCTCTGTCACTCTTATCTTGTAAATACATAGAAACCTTCTCGTATGTTCTCCTAAAACAGTCAGCATATTCCCCTAAAAATTGGGAACTAGCATAGAACCCTTTTCCTGTAATTGAATACAAAAAAATGTTTTGTTCAACCTTTGGATTGAGTAGTCCACTCCTGACTAGATGAATAATACTTTCATGAACGACATTTTTTCTGTAAGCATACTCAGCAAGGATAAATTCTCCGTCGCCATTAAGATTAATTTCCGTTATTCCATATTTATGGGCATAAGTCGAAATGAAATCGATAGATGCAATTCTAGACTCTGTCATAGCCCCACCGTATACAGACAATCCTAACAAAATACGGAAAGATATTTCAGATACGCTGTTCAGAGATGTATCCATTACTTTACCCATCCTTTTATCTTTTCTTCATTCACAAGAATGTGGCATGTCCCTTTTTTCTCAGCTGGACCAACCCATTTTGTGTTCCGTTCCAAGTCTGTTCTTCCTGTTTGGATTACACCAGCAGTTCTCAAAACTGAGGCCAAGCAATCCAAGCCATCTCTATGTTCACGCTCCCATTCATCGATAACGCCTTCATAGATTTCGATTTCAAATGCGTCAAATGGTGTTTTGTTCTTAGGAAATACATCTCGACAATTTCTTCTTAGAGCTTCTGCCTTAAAAAAATCCTCTCGATATCTTTTTACTCTTCCAGCGTATTCTTTATTTGACATTGCTCTTTCATATGTGTATTCATCATGCTCTTTATCACTTATTGCTTCTATGATTGCAGATATATATGGCAACTCCCTACTATCTAATTCTTCAGGAACATGCGGAATAGGAATTGGACATTCCATTGCTTTCTTTCGTTGCGATTCTGTCATACCATAGGAATTATTTCGCTGTCCGACATAGACAAATACTTCAACCAAAAAAGCAGCAAAACAGTCTAGATTATTCTGGGCTTTTTCGCAGAAATCTTTTAATACACCTCTTTCTGATTCAACTATTTCGTTATCATTATCGATTAGCACAAATAGTGCATCGGCAAGAATCTTTCTTTTCTCCATAGTGATAAATGGCAAGACATCAGTTCTAAAATATGGGATACAAACATTTCTGAAATTTTCTCTAGAAAAAGCTTCAACAATACTTGATGGAAGATTTCCAAGGTTATCTTGTCGATTAACAATTTGGCTTACCTTTGTCTTACTGAAATAATATGGTTCGCCAGATTTATTTTTTAGGCCATACCTATCAATTACTTCAGAAAAAAGAAGATTCATTAATTCTTGATCTGATATTTTTTCGTTCCATGCATTTTTAATCACTTTTACATACTCTGAAAGAACCAATTCCATCAATTACGCTATTTCCTCCTAGCTACATTGTACAACAAGTTTTTTACTCTTAAAGGTATTACCTGTTGATTATCAACGTAAAGTTTCATGGTTTCAGAAACTTTATGTAAACGACAAGTCTCGATATGAAAAGTACATTCGTTTCATCAGGAGACACAAATGGATTTAAAAAAACTACAACCAACTATGCTCATGGACGGGTTGGATGATGAAGAGCTTCCTCTTCATCCAGAAATGCTAGAGCCAGAAGAAGACGAATATGAAAGAGGATTAAGGGAAGTAGTTGAATTCAACACTCATTAACAACACAAAAAAAGCAGAAAAACTCACGTAAATAAACATGGTCAAATAAGACCAGAACAACAGGTGCTGCCATGGATTGGCCATCCATGAACAGCAAAGAACTTAGAAAAGTCCTTGAGAGGCAAAGGTACCTTCAGCACCCTCTCCAGGCGATACCCTCAATGACGGCAAGCTGAAGCCGTCGAGGTCTAGGTGGGGTAACCCCTATGACCAATATCAGCATAAAGGCAGCGATTGCTCCACCTCTGGAGACAATCAATGCCAAAGAATGACAAAGAGAGAAAGATCATCCACTTTGTAGTGGACGCAAACACAGTTTTTTCGAATGGCTATAGCCGTTCGGATATCATCCAAGAACCCCATTTCGGGAAGCACGTAAACATTCTATACGTAGAAGCATCGGAAGAAACGTGTCGGGATTATGAAAAAATGGAAGAAAGCGAACACAAGAGAGAACAAAGAGCAAACAAATGTATGCACAAGAAAGATGGCAGCTGTGTTTCAACCTTGTGTATAAATTGCCCAAACTATCTTTCAACAAAAGATGGAACAGGCACACTATCCTTGAATCAGTATGTAGAAGAGAACGGAGACATCTTTGAGGATACTTGCCATACTGCTGATCCGGAAAAAGAACTGGACAAGAAGGAATTTTGGGAAACCCTGGAGAAGTTCAAAGATAGCCTTACCAGGGAAGAAAGAATCCTCGCCGAAGGCATCATCAAAGGAACGCCAGACAAGGAACTTATGAAAGAGCTAGGCATAACGAAGCAGAGTACCTGCAACTCCAGGAAACAGGTTGTACGGTTGAAGATGCAGGTTGCCATGAAGGATTTCAAACCATAATGATTATATCTATAAGCGTATGAATATGTTGAGGCATAAATGATTATAATATACACGTTTTGTAAAAACTACAGATAATCTTGATATTAATCAAGGTTCGTGATTTAATATTTTTGGCATACAATTCATAAGGCAGGAAAGCTGCAGAATTAGAAAGGAAAGAAAAATAATGCATATTAGCTATAAGCCACTCTGGCATACTTTGTTAGAAAAAGGTATGTCAAAAGAGGAACTTAGGATAAAAGCAAAACTTACAACAAATGCAATTGCTAATATGGGAAAGGATCAAAACATTAGCATGACAACTCTGCTGAAAATATGCGAGGCATTGCAATGTGGTTTTGACAGAGTGGTTGAAATTGTTGGACTTCCACCTAAATCTGCTCCAGAAGGTCAAACAACAATAACAAAGAAGGAAGTAGAAACAATGCACAGAATAGATCCGCCGAGATTAGTTTCACTATTCTCTGGATGTGGAGGATTGGACAAGGGATTTGAGGATGCTGGATATCATCGAGTATGGGCTAACGATTTTGATGCAGATGCCCAGGCTGTATTTAAACTCAACCTTGGAGAAATAGATGGTAGGGATATAACAAAGGTGCCTGTTGAGGACATTCCTGACTGCGACATCATTACTGCAGGCTTTCCGTGTCAGCCTTTTTCAAATGCAGGTAACCGGCGAGGGGTATATGATTCGCGCGGCGAACTGTACTTAGAGTGTTTACGCATTATAGAGCATAAAAAACCAAAAGCTGTCTTGTTTGAAAATGTTAAAGGTCTGTTATCCTCAAAGCATCAAAGCGGGAAACGGCTCATAGAGGTCATCAAGGAAGATTTGAAAAAAATCGGTTATAGGGTCAATTATAAAGTTGTGAATGCATCAGATTATGGTGTTCCTCAGAATAGGGAAAGAATGATTCTTATCGGTCTTCGTGAGGATTTGCAGAAAACTTTCGAGTTTCCACCAGTACAAGAAAATAAGAGCGGTTTGACATTACGCCACATACTTGATGTTCCTGCTGAAGTTCCTAATCAAAAATTTTGGCCGTATTCGCCGCAGGCACAGACAATGATAGAGATGATTCCTGAAGGAGGCTCATGGAAAAGCATTCCGTATGAAAAGCTTTCGCCTCGATTCCAAAGAATCCGTGATGACATGAAACGCTATCATGCACCGAACTTCTATAGGCGATTTAGCAGAGATGAAATTAATGGAACTATTACGGCATCCGCTCAACCGGAAAACTGTGGAATAACTCATCCAACTGAGAACAGAAGATATACAATTAGGGAAATTGCCAGAATACAATCATTCCCGGATGACTTTGTTTTTATTGATGATTCACTAAAAGATATTGTGGCTATGTATAAGGTGATTGGAAATGCAGTTCCCTGTCACTTGGCTGAAGTAATTGCGAATGCTATATATGAACAAGTGTTTAAGGAGGAAGAATAATGGCAATAGTATATGTTGATCCTATATGCGTTAATGATTCAATTGATTTTTTCATTTCGCAAGAGTACAACTCGCCGGAGCAGATAGGACTCTTTTTCCTGTTAAAGGCAAACAAGTTCAATAGTCGTGAGTACCAAACTTATGATGCTACAGGAGCGCAAAAGGCAAGACTAACGCGATATCTTTACGACTTATGTGCGCTGTTCGATGCAAAACAGGAAAACGGTGGTAAGTATGTATCGCTTTTCCCGTTTTCAATGGATCGGACAATCAAAAAGACTAATTATTATAATGGTGGAACGGAGTTCAAGCAGGTCATAGGGCGTGTGAAAGATACAATGGATAATACGCTCATTGACGATGGCAAATATCTTAGAAAAGATGAACTTGATGGTTCAAAGTACAAGTTCGCGCCAAATTATGTCGATATGCTGTACTCTGACTTTTTGAAAGGGCACAGAGTCTCATTGCAGAAACTTGCTGCTTGGTATTTCCGTTTCTATGCATTTGATGTAGATGATGAGTGGGTTGAAAATCTGACAGCGGATAATTTTGAAACCTTTACCCGTATTTGCACCAAGAAGCTGATCGAAGATTTGAACATTACGGCAGAAGAGCAGTCAACGATGTTTGATACAACAGATGGAATTATCAAATATAGTCAAACCGGAATAACAGGCGAAGAGATACGCTCGAAGTTTGCGTATGAAACCAATGCAACACCAGAGGTTTCTCAGCTTACGGCACCTGTTTCATATATGATATCGGATGTTAGCATCACCAGGGAGGAAGTCACTAATTTGGCTGCGCCTCATGGCGATAATATTACTGAAGAAGAGTTGTCGGAGCTATTGCTCGATACGAGGCAGGTAGTATTGTCGGGACCTCCGGGAACGGGTAAATCTTATATCTCCGACAAAGTAAAAGTTGGATTCGATCATAGCTTTTTAATTCAGTTTCATCCTAATCTGACATATGAGCAGTTTATTGGTGGTAGCACATTTGATGAGAATGGTCTAGTACATCCCAAGGCTGGTGTGTTTCTCGAATTTTGTCACGAGGCTGGAAAAGCAGAAAACGTCAATCAGAAGTACCTCTTTATGATTGACGAGATAAACCGAGGCAATGTATCTAAAATATTCGGTGAGACCATCCTTGCTTTGGATAGGGAGTATACGGTTCAATTACCGACAGCATTAACCGCAAAGGATGGAACAACTGTTACAGAGTTTAGAATTCCAGAGAATGTTTACATTCTTGCCACAATGAATTCTGCCGATAGAAGCATAGCTCTTGTAGACTATGCTATCCGGAGACGATTTGCATTTGTTGATTTCTATCCGAATAGTGAAGTTGTTGATTTTGAATCAGATTATTCCCAGCTTGACGATATCAAAGTCGGCAAAGTTATGGATGGAATTAACGAAAAGCTGTATAGCGTTTTAGGAGATGCTGATCTTTTGCTTGGCCAATCATACTTTTTGCCGAAATGGGCAAGAGATGAAGTAAGCAGAAAGATCAAATGGACGCCACAGATTCTTAAAAGACTTTTCAATTACTATTTATTACCAATTATTGAAGAATACACCTACGGGAATAAACGCTATTTGCAGAATATTCTCGGCGATAAATTGGTTGGACGAATCAGTGATGAGGAGGAATTTATCGAGGAACTGAAGGCACAATTGTTAAAGTGAGAGTGAGTATATGCAAATGCAGTCATTAACACTCGATCAAGGCGGACTGCTAAGCCTATTTCCTCATGAGATACCTGTAATTCAGGGAATATTGTCAAAAAGAGGTATGTCATGGGACTGTCTTGACACAAAGCAAGGCATCATTAAACTCCCGCAGCAGTATATTGGCTATATCGGCTTGCCTGATCGCAAAATTATAATAAAGCCAAAGCATCCTGGAATAACAATCAGCCACATTCTGAGGGTGTATTTCTTCTTGTACTCTGCTCAGTATTCAGATTTGGATACGCCCATGTACGATGTGGAGACAGGCAATGATGTAAACTTGATAGCGATGTTCATTCAAGAAATGATGTCTGTTGTACATAAAGGTTTACCTGTAGAGTATAGCGAAAAAGAAGAAGACCTTAGTTTTATTAAAGGCAATCTGCAGATTGTCCCAACCTCTTTGAATATCATGATGCGAAGAAGGGATGCTTTTAGATGCGTTTATGATGACCTTACACGAGATATTCCTATAAACAGATTGCTTTTGGCTGCCGCAAAGAAAATAGAATCTCATGTTCAAAACTCAGATATAGCATATATAATCCGTCAGTTTGGAAACGTAGACTACACTAATATTCCTGATGATGTTGGGTTTAATAAGAACACGGCTTATTGTAAGAAGGCCGTTTCTCTTGCTTATATGATTTTGAACGACCTTACATTATCAACGGACGGAGAATCTTCATATGGAGAAAGTCTACTGATAAACTTTGATAGGGTTTTTGAGGACTTTATAAAGAAAGTGCTGATGGAATATTCAAACCTTGGAAAGTTTTCATATTGGACATCATCAAAAAGTTTTGCCTTTTGCCATCAAGGAGATGAGTATTTTGAACGGTCATATCTCCCTGATTTGCTCTACGATTATGTAGATAAAAACGGACGGCAAACCGCACGAGCGATTTTGGATATGAAGAATAAAACCTCTCTTCCGTTCGATAATGATGATATATATCAAATGGCATTTTATGGGCAGATGCTTTCTTGTAAAAAGATAATTCTATGTTATCCGGGAAATGAGAACAGGAGCAATACTGCTCTTAGATTTAATGATGAGAAATTCTTCCTGCAAAAAATATATGGTTCATATATGAATCTTACAGGAAACAGCGCAAAGGAATTTAAGAATAACATAGCTTCATTCGTGTATCGAGTAGAATGCCTATTGTAATCCGGATTAAATAAAGGAGGTCGCAGTTTGAAGTGCTACTTTGCTCAGTAGGGTCCTGCGATTAGGTTCCATAAAGGTTGCTGTATCAGGCTCTGCGAAATCAAACTTTATTCGACAATAGCTGAGTGTCTAAGAGGCAAAGAAACGTAATTCCTCTCCAAAGAATAAAAGTTGAGAGGACTGGCTGGTTTGATGACTTTTCTGAATTACGTGCCTGAAATAATTGGGGTATTTGGAAAAATCTCTGAACACTCTTCGAGCATTCTCCCCTTTTCATTGCCTTATAACAACTTGCATCGATATGGATGTCCTGTGGGATAACGGCAATAAATACAAAGCATTAGAAGTCAACTACGAACGCTGTTCGTTATAAGGTTAAATCATTGTTAGGTATCGATTTAGCTATACAAATGGATATTTGAAGCTGGAACTTGATACAAATAGGTTTCAGCTTCTTTTTTTATCCCTAACATAGAGTTATATTACCCCCTTTCTTAACGAAACTGAACAAGATTGAGAACAAAATGACGTTTTTATTGGTCTTTCGTAAAAAACTGAAAATCCTTGTTCGGAATTTCGTCATTTAGTTATGATAATCATAACGAAATAACTTAATGCTCCTCCAAACCGTTATTTGATACAAAGAAAAGGCCCTCCCGTAGGAGAGCGATACAATTCCTTTCTTCATCTCAATACTCCACTTCAATCTCAACCCCGCTCCTGAATCTGACTGCAGCCTTGCCTTTTTCCTTGAGGGTGATTCTGTCGCATAGTCCCAGCCATGCCTCCTTGCTGAACTCTAGGAACGCTCCGTCAAGTTTTCTCACTTCATCCAGGAATCTTTCGAGTTCCCTTGCCCTGACCTTCCTGTCAGAGATTGCATTCCTTGCCTTTTCCGCATCCTTCACCGCCGCCTCATAGCGTGTCTGGAGTTCGGCATACCTGCCGTTCTCGACTTCGGATTCGGTCAGGACCGTGCTCCTTACATACTCATCCATCAGACCGGACACTACTGAAATCTCCGTCTCAGCCTCATCGAGGCTTTTCTGGAATGAATCGTTGACCAGGAGGGAATCCCGGATTGACTCGATTCTTCTGACGGCATCCTCCTTATCCTTGATAAGAATGTTGGCCGCCTTCACGAAAATATCCTTGATCTGCTCCTCGGAAACATGGGGACTCCTGCACCTGTCCCTGTTGCCCTTGATCTTGTACTTGGCGTTGCACCTCCACACAATCCTGCAGTACTTGTCCGTGGAATGCCACACCTTGGAGCCGTATGCACTGCCGCACTCGCCACAGAACACCTTGTCTGCAAAGATGGATGTGGAATGGTGCTTACCGCACTTTTCCTTCCTGTTCTTCAATTCCCTCTGTACCATCTCGAAGTCATCCCTCGGGATAATCGCCTCATGGGCATCCTCGACGTAGAACCTTCTGACCTCACCGTTGTTCTTCTCCCTCTTGGAGAGCAGATCCTTCTTATAGGTCTTCTGCATCATCGCATCACCGGCATACTTCTCGTTGCCCAGGATGGACTCTATGAAGTTCTGGCTCCATGTGGAGGAACCTTTCGGAGTCTTGACCCCCATCCCTTCCAGCTCCTTTCCAATCTGATAGAATGTCGCCCCTTCCAGGAACCTTCTATATATGTAACGGACGTATTTGGCCTGTTCCT
>CAMEXG010000037.1 GCA_945947045.1 uncultured Spirochaetales bacterium
TTACTGAAAATAAATTATAATTTATGGTAAAACTATAAAAAATATATATAAATTATATTAAAAACTATATTTTTTTACATTTAAAATATAAAAGTAATTTTGTTTCAAATAAAAATAATAAAATATTACTTGTTTTTTTATAATATCGATTATACAATACATAAAAAATTGGGGTAAAGTGATGGCAAAATCTATTGCGTTTCATCTACAGAAAGGTGGTATAGGCAAGACAAGCGTCTGTGGTGCTTTGGCTTGTCAGTCCGCATTGTCTGGTCATAAGACGCTAATGATTGATTGCGATCCACAGGGTAACTTATCTTCATGGTTCTTGAATGTTGCTCCTAAATTTGAACTTTCAGATGTTCTCCAAGGAAAATGTTATTGGAATGACGCTATCGTTAAAGTTGACGATATTGAGGGTCTTTACATTCTTCCTACTTTCAGTATTGGAGGATCTTTGAAAAACTATAGTGAAACGAAGCTTAATGATGAACCATTTATAATCCAGGATTTAGTCGCTGAACTTGCCGGAACATTTGAGCGTATTTTGCTCGATCTTTCTCCTGGTTTAGGCAAGCTTGAGAGATCTGCAATCATTGCATGTGATGAAGTCATAACCCCGATTACAACAGAAATTTTCAGCCTTGACGGCTTTGAAATTTTTGTTGATGAACTTGTTAAACTCAAGAAGAACTATAAAGCTTCTGTAAAGCATAATAAAATCATCATCAACTCATTTGATGAGAGAGTAAGACAGGCTAAAGAGATCTACAAAGAAGCCTGTGACTCCGGTAAGTATGTCGTTTATAAGATTCCTGTGGATCCGTTGTTTAGAAAGGCTCAGACCGCTCACAGAGTTCCACAGAAATATCGGGTTAATGGTCGAGGACTAAAGCCTGGAACTATAGAAGCTTTGTTCAAAATCAACAAAACTATTTGGAGCTGAGAGGTTAGGAGATGGCATTAAGAAAACAAGAAGAATCACTATTTGGAGAGAGCCTTGAAGGAAAGAAGGCCAAGCAGGTTTTTGGTTCTAAGGAAGCAAAAGAGAAGAAGATTCTTACTACTTTTTCTATTGAACCTTCCTTTAAAGAGGAACTAGAGAATATTTTCTCTGATATGGGACTTGGCTGGGCTGCAGGCATTAGATTTGCTTTGAAAGAGTTCTCTAAAAAGTATGGTGATAATAGTTAATAATCTTAATTTTCATAATAAATTTGTTTAAATCTTATCTTAAATATAATAAAAGCTTGTTAAAACGCGATGATTTCTATATTTAACTTATATAGAAATCATTCATTTTTTATTCTTATTCTTAAGCATTTCTAGGAATGCTTTTGCATTGGAAATATTGTCTTTCAAGGTTTCTTCCGGTGTCTTTTCTTCATTTTGGAATAGAGTATTAGGAATCTCTTCAAGAAATCTTGAGGGGAGGGTGGTCTTCTCTTTTCCCTCTCTGTCACGCCTGGTATCGCTGTAGTTGATGTAGAGTTTCTCCCTGGCTCTGGTTATAGCTACATAGAATAATCTTCTCTCTTCATCTATGTTTCTGCTGTCTTCCTCCAAAGCTCTGGACGAGGGAATAATATGGTCTTCAATACCTGCCAAAAACACTACTTTAAACTCCAGTCCCTTTGATGCATGCATGGTCATTAAGCTGACCATACTTTGGTTATCATCATTTTCATCTCCGATTATTGAAACAGATCTCAGGTAGTCGCGGAGTGTGGCGTCCCTGTGTTCTTTCATATAAGTTGATAATCTCTCGGAAAGGAACTGAATACCTCTCATTTTGAAGGCTACAGCCTTGTCAGATTCTGGGAATTCCTCCCTAACCATCAATTCATAAGATGTGTCTTTGACAATAGTATCGATTAGACGCTCAGGAACATTCACCAAATCTTTCCATCGATGAATCATCTTGATGAAATCTTGAAGGGCCTTTCTTGTAGATTCCCTGAATTCAGGAGATGCTGACAGCTCTTCAAGCGCAATGTGCAGAGTTGTATTCTTTTCATCTGCATAACGTCTTAAACGCTCCACAGTTGTTCGTCCTATACCCCTTCTAGGAGTATTAATAATACGCAAAAGAGAGTTGTCGTCATTTTCGTTTACAAGAATTTTGAGAAAGCAAAGCATGTCTCTTATCTCTTTTCTATCGAAAAAAGATGAACCACCACTTACACGTACAGGAATCTGGGATTCAACGAAGGTAGTCTCAAGAGTGTTCATGAGAGAGTTTGTCCTTACGAGGATTCCGAAATCTTTGTATGAGTACTTATGTTCCCTCATCAGCTTTCTGATGTGGGTGGCGATCCACATGGCTTCTTCCTCGCCTGTAGGATGCCTCATAATAGAGATGCTTGCACCTTCTCCGCTTTCTGTCCAAAGCTTCTTATCCTTTCTTTCTTTGTTGTGGACTATAAGAGCATTTGCAGCAGAGAGGATATTACCTGTACTTCTATAGTTTCTTTCCAGTCTGTATTCCTTTCTCTCAGGAAAATCCTTTTCAAAATTGACAATATTCTGATAGTTCGCACCACGCCATGAGTAGATAGACTGATCATCATCGCCTACAACCGCAATATTGCGGTATTTCATTGCAATCATGGAAACGAGTCTATATTGAAGTAAGGAAGTGTCCTGAAACTCATCCACCATAATGTATCGCCATCTAAGCTGGACCCTTTCAAGTATTTCAGGTTTCTTCTCAAATATCTTTATGGGGAGAATGATCAAATCATCAAAGTCTACCACGTTATAGGCTTTCTGCGTCAAAATCCATTCGTCGTAGATTTCTCTTACAGCCGTCCCTTTCTCAGGAAGAGGAATTCTTTCTGTCTTGTACTGGGAGAAAAAATCTCTCAGAGAGCGGGCGTTGTAGTCTGCCAGTTGATATCCCAGTGTGACTATGCAGTTCTTTATTAGAGAGATATTGTCGTTCTCATCATAAAGGGTGAAGTCGTTTCTGTATCCCAGATATTGTATATAACTTTTGAGTAATCCAAGACCAAAGGAATGGAAAGTAGTAGCAGTAAGCTTATCAAGTTTTTTGCCAACAGTATCTCTGACTCTGTCAGCCATTTCTTTTGCAGCTTTGTTAGTAAAGGTAAGGGCAAGAATCTCGCTTTGATCTATGCCTTTACTAAGCATGTAGGCGATACGATAAGTAATCATTCTAGTCTTACCGCTTCCAGCTCCTGCGATAATCAACTCTGGCCCCTGGATTTGAGAGGCTGCTCTATACTGTTCTGGATTTAATAGTGATGCTAAATCAAGTGACACCCGGCTAATATGGCAAAAAAGAGAAGAGAGGTCAATTAGGTTTTTATAGATATATTGAAAGAAAAAAATGTCATTGCATGTTTTCGATAATATGAAACAACAAATCCTGACCAACTATTTTGATTAGTTTATAGGATTCTTGTTCTGTATAATAAAAAATCCCTCTCTTGCATTAACAGGTGACAAGAGAAGGGAGAAGTAATAGGCAATAGGTCTCTTACTTGTCTTCTTCAATCCTTATGGCGTCGAAGGGACACATTTCATGGCAGCAGTAACAACGAATACACTTTGAAGTGTCGATTTCGATATGATCCTTCACAAGGGTAAGTGCTTTCGCAGGGCATACATCCACACACTTTTTACATTTCCTGCACTTTGCTGCCAAGAACTCCGGGGCTTGTCTCTTCTCTGCCATTTTTCTATCGAAGAATCTGGTAAAGAAGGGGAGGAGAAGGGAGTTGACTAGTCCTCTTTTCTTCTTTTCGACTCTCCTGAAGTCTTTGATCATTTCTTTCTCTGGATCAAGGAGAGTGTAGAAGGCATCTGTGGATCCTTTCTCTTCTCTTTCAGCTTCTCTTAAGATAGGTATGTCTTTGGGGTCATAACCCATTAAAATTGCTTCTGCCTTATCAAGGGCAAGGGCAGAGGAGGAAGCCAGCAATAAGCCTGTCTGCCTGAGAGTGCCGTTGGCAGGACCTGCCCCCTCCATTGATATGATTCCGTCCATTACCGAGTATTCAGGCTTATGGACGCCATAGATGGAAAGAATAAGCTTTGCAAAGTTCTCAGGGCTTCTGGCATATAGATGCATAGGGCTTTTATTTAGTCCGGGAATAGTGCCGAACATATTCTTCACAGCTCCAGTTGCATACATAAGCTGGTGGGTCTTCATTTTGCATACAGAGATCACTATGTCCGCTTCTGTTAGAAACCTACATTGAGGAGCTTTGACTTTATTCCAGAAAACTGTTGGTTTTGCTCCGTCAAAGAAATCAACCCAAGTTGCACCTGTCTCCTCCACCACGTCCCAGATTCCGCAGCCTTCTCCTCTGAACTTTGGACCTGGCATACCCGGTGAATCACCGCACCATATTGTCTCAGCTCCTTTTTCTTTGACTATTTCAATAACAGCCTTTACAACTAACGGATTAGTCGTAATGTTTTTTTCTGCTTTCGCGTCGGAGAGGATATTTGGTTTGACCAGGACTTTCTTGCCCTTTACATCAGGAAAGTCCGTATTCTCAAGAAGCGTATATAAACTTCTCTTGATTTCATCATATTCATATTTTCCGCACTTTGTTATGGCTACCTTATTTTTCATTTTCAACCTTCTTTAGTAGACAGAAATACATTGGACCTTTGCCTCCGCTTGTATCAGGCAGGACCATGGCACCATGTTTTCTTCTCTCAGCCCAAGATGGAATATCCGTAGATTCCTCCACTTCCAATGGGTGACGATTAAAAAGCTTTTGTATAACTTCTTCATTTTCACCCGGGTTAATGGAACAAGTGGAGTAGAGGATGTATCCTCCTACCTTTACGGCCATCAGAGCAGAAGAAAGCATTGCATACTGAGAGACGGCAAGACGCTTCGGCCTGGAGGGTGACCATTGGGAGAGATATTTTTCATCATTCAGCACATGGCGTTCAGAAGAGCAGGGGGCGTCAAGAAGAACATAATCATATGCGTCCTTCTCATATACTCCCCAGCTTTCTGCATTGAAGCCTGTAATTCTTATTTCTGGTCTTATGTCATCTCTAAGGGAATACAAGACTTTTCTCAGCCTTTCTCTTCTATCGGGGGATCTGTCGTTTGCTGTAAGAAAACCATTCCTTCCTGTAGCTTTCGCCAATACAAGGCTCTTTCCTCCCGGAGCGGCACACATATCTAATACAGCGGATGATGGAGATACCGGAAGAAGGGAAGCTGTGAGAAGAGAGGCTTCATCAAGCCAATAGGGAGGATTTGTCTCGTTAATGGAGACTTGTGTGTTCTTCTCTTCTTTTAAAGCCTCTTTTAATCGAGGCCATCTGTTCTTCCAGATTTCACTGTAGTATACGTCAAATAAAAATGAGGAGTCCTGCTTATTATTTTTCTTTCCCATTTAGAACCAGACTGTAATAAAAGTACTTACAATGATGCCGACGATTATTCCCCACAATACTTGTAGCTTCGTGTGGCCTACTAATGTTTTGAAGTGTTCCTCTTTAAAAGCCTCAGGAGAAAGCATTTCCTGTAGTAGCTTTGACCACTGGTTTATTGTCTGGGCCTGTTTTCCCGTTTCAAGTCTTACGTTTATTGCATCGTTGAAGACGATAAACGCAAAAAGGAGAGCAAAAACAAATTGCGTCGAGCCATATCCATTTACCATGCCTATGGAGTTTGCCAAGGCAGCCACGGATGCTGAATGGCTGGACGGCATCCCTCCATTGGTGAAGAAGGGATGAAAACTCCATTTCTTGTTAATAAATGCTTCTACAAAACACTTTGCAAGCTGTGCTGAAAACATAGCCATAAGTGTCGACCAGAATACTGGGTTTATGAAGATATTGTCGTTCACACCATGTAGTTTATGTCAAAAACATTGCTCTTGCAACAATTACACTTATCAGGGAATTATTCTATCCGCTCTTGAAGAGAGTTTTTTTTAGAAATAACATTGAGCCCATGGCATCGATCAAAACTGAAAATAAATTGGCCCTGTCAACATTTTTGTCTCAAGGGGCCATTGTAATATTCAATTTTACATTGGTTTATTATCTCAGAGAGTGTGGGATAAACAGTGTGGGGATAGGAGTCGCTTCGTCAATTTATCCTACATTGTATTTTCTTGGCTGCATCTTTATGCCTAAAGTTCTTCCTTCTATTAATGGGAAGACGAGAATATTGATGGCGGACATAGGAATGGCTCTGTCCGGTATTATACTCACTCTCATAAAAAACGAAGCCTTGATAATGGTGGACCTTGTATTCTATGGACTCTTCCAGTCTTTGTTGTGGACAAACATGGAGACCTGGATAACAGGAGGAAAGGAGGGGGATGAGCTTACATCCCGTCTTACTCTCTTTAACTTTTCATGGTCATTCAGTGTAGGACTCGCCACCTCATTTTCAGGCTTCGTCTCTGAATACTCTACACGTCTCAGCATCTGGTCGGGCTGTACGTTTTTCCTTATATCCGCTTTGCTTGTGGCTTTATCAGGTAGAAGCTATGACAGTAAAGAGAAGAAAGAAGAAGTTATTGAAATAGATAATTCCTCTCCCCTCCGTTTCCCTTCATGGATAGGAGTATTACTTGTCTACACTGGATACTCTCTTGTTTTGACAGTGTTTCCTCAATATGCTCTGGATAACTTAGGATACTCCGAGTCAATTACAGGCAATATCCTACTTTTTAGAGGAATAAGCGTTACTATTGCATTTCTTGTCATGCAAAAAAACAGAGCATGGCAGAAAGGGGTGGGGCCTATACTTCTTTCCCAGTCTCTCTTTGCCTTATTGACCTTTCTCATTCTCGCATTCAAATCCATACCCGCTTATGCAGTCTTATTTGCTTTATATGGAGGGGTGTTCGCCCTTTCTTATAATCTCTCTATCTTTCATGGTGCCGAAGGAGCTAAAGAAAGGCATAAGAGAATGGTTATACATGAAGTCTTGTTGACCATCGGAACTATTGTGGGAAGCCTGGTCGGAGGATTTGTTTACCAATACTTCTCCTTTAAAACCTTGGTCCTTACAATCACCGTTATTTCTCTCTCTACTGTAGTTGTTGAGTCTTTTGTGGTTTTTATAAAGAGAAAGTAAGATAATTGCTCTTTTATCAGGTTTTGAGTAAAGTTCAAATCATATGAGATACGACTGTGCAATAATCGGAGCAGGACCTGGAGGTATTTTTACAGCCTTTGAACTTGTCCGCCTTAAACCTGAACTAAAGATCTGTGTACTTGAAGCTGGAAATCCATTGGAAAAGAGAAAGTGTCCAATTGATGGAGTGAAAATAAAGAACTGCATCCATTGCTCTACATGTGCAATTATGAATGGCTTTGGAGGTGCAGGTGCATTCAGTGATGGAAAGTATAACATAACCAATGAGTTTGGCGGCAATCTACACCAGTATATAGGAAAGAAAGAAGCCATTGAGCTTATGAGATATGTGGACACCATCAACTGTAGCTATGGTGGAGCTAAGACCAAGCTCTATTCCACCGCCTCTTCCAATTTTAAGACCGAATGCTTACGTAACGGACTTCATCTTTTGGATGCATCTGTACGTCACCTGGGTACAGATATCAACTATGAAGTATTGGAAAACATTTATAACCATCTCAAAGACAAGGTGGAGTTTCACTTCCTGACACGTGTAGAACATGTAGAGAAGTGTGAAGGAAGATATCATATTGCTACTAATAAAGGTGAGTTTGACGCTTCAAAGTGTGTAATAAGCGTAGGCCGAAGTGGAAGCAAGTGGATGGAGACGGTTTCAAAGGAACTGGATATTGAAACAAGGAGCAATAGAGTCGATATCGGAGTGAGAGTGGAGCTCCCTGCAGAGATCTTTAAGCATATAACAGATGAGTTGTATGAAAGTAAGATTGTCTACAAGACTGAAAAGTATCAGGATCTGGTGAGAACCTTCTGTATGAACCCATATGGAGCAGTCGTTACGGAAAATACAAATGGAATCGTTACTGTAAACGGCCATAGCTATGAAGACAAAGAGAAGCAGACGGAGAATACAAACTTCGCCCTGTTGGTTTCAAAGCACTTTACAGAGCCTTTCAACGACTCCAACTCCTATGGTGAATCCATAGCCAGGCTTTCCAATATGCTTGGCGGGGGAGTGATGGTACAGAGATTCGGAGACTTGATAAGGGGACAGCGCTCAACAGAAAAGAGAATTAGTAAGAGTTTCATTACTCCTACACTCCCTGCAACTCCTGGAGACTTGTCTCTTGTAATGCCAAAGCGAATTCTAGATGGCATTATCGAGATGATATATGCCCTTGACAAGATCGCCCCAGGAACTGCAAATGACGATACTCTTCTCTATGGCGTGGAAGTAAAGTTCTATAACATGGAGGTCTCCATAGACAATAATTTGGAGACAAGGCACAAAGGCTTATTTGTAATAGGCGACTGCAGCGGTGTCACCCACTCCCTATCCCATGCTTCCGCTTCAGGTATTTATGTAGCACGCTTTATTGCAGAGAACATGTAAATAGGTGGTGTAAATATTTCGGTATTTATCGTATTCCCTTTCCCCAGAAGCCTGTAGACAAGATTCTACAGGCTTCTTTATAGACTTTATCAAGCAAAACAAGCCTTCAGATCAGAGTGTGTTTAAGCTATTAGCTCGACGTGAGTTTTTTCAGCCCCCGATAATCTAATTTTCCATATTGCCTTGTTTGGATGTGTAAAAAGAAGTAAATTGTCTTCAAGGTGGTAATTATGGGAAAGACAATGTGTTATAAGATTCTCTCCGCCCATTTAATGGAAGGAAACTTAAAGGCAGGGGAGACAATTACTGTCAAAATCGATCAGACTCTTACTCAAGATGCAACAGGTACCATGGCATATCTTCAGTTTGAAGCCATGGGGCTTGACAAAGTCAAGAATGAGCTTGCTGTAAGCTATGTGGACCATAACACAGTTCAGGTAGGCTTTGAGAACTTTGACGACCACGAGTATTTGAGAACCGTCGCCAATGAAAAGGGCGTGGTTTTCTCCAGGGCTGGAAATGGAATATGTCATCAGGTCCACTTGGAAAGATTCGCTCTTCCTGGCAAGACTCTTATCGGTTCCGATTCCCATACTCCTACTGCCGGAGGAGTGGGATCCTTCTCTTTTGGTGCAGGTGGCTTGGATATCGCCCTTGCAATGGCAGGAGTGGGATACACCATGGTGGCTCCGAAGGTTATAAACATCGTATTGAAGGGAAAGCTAAGACCCTTTGTAAGCGCCAAGGATGTAATACTCAAAGTCCTCTCCCGTTATGGTGTCAACGGTAATGTGAACAAGGTCTTCGAATACACAGGAGAAGGTGTGAAGACTCTCAGTGTACCTGAGAGGGCCACTATCACAAATATGGGTGCAGAGTGCGGTGTAACTACATCTCTTTTCCCCTCTGACGAGATTACATATTCATTTTTGAAGGGGCAGGGTAGAGAAGAGAATTGGGTTGACCTTAAAGCGGACGAGGATGCTGTATATGACGATAGATTTGAAATAGATCTCTCTTCTCTCGATCCTCTTGCTTCTTGCCCTCATTCACCTGGGAATATTAAAAGTGTTGATAGTTTGAAGGGCATGAAGATTAATCAGGTTTTGATTGGCAGCTGCACAAATAGTAGTTATTATGACCTGAGAAAAGTCGCCAAGATTTTGGAGGGAAAGAGGATTCCTGAGAATGTATCCCTAGGTATCGCTCCCGGCTCTAGAGCTGTATTTGAGATGATAGCCTCGGACGGAACTCTGGAGACTCTGATCAAGGCCGGAGCAAGAATTCTTGAAAGTGCCTGTGGCTTCTGTATCGGAAACCACCAGTCTCCGGGAACAGACAGTGTTTCTTTGAGGACGAATAACAGAAACTTCGAAGGTAGAAGCGGCACAAAGAGTGCAAAGGTTTTCCTGGTGAGCCCGGAGACGGCTGCATGGAGCGCTGTAAAGGGAGAGTTCTCAAATCCTATGGAGTGTGACAGTGATATAGAAAGCGTCAAATATACGGACTCATTTATTATTGACGACTCTATGTTTATTTATCCCCATGAAAACGGCGAAGGAATAAAGCGGGGACCAAACATCGGGGAGCCTCCATCAAATACTTCCTTATCAGACTCTGTTAAGGGCTCTGTATGGATAAAGGTCGGAGACAAGATAACAACAGACCATATCATGCCTGCAGGCCAGTATTTGAAATATAGGTCCAATATTCCTCGATATAGCCAAGTAGTATTTAATCCAGTGGATCCTGATTTCGCTACACGAGCAGCGAAACTAAGAGATGAAGGGGAGGGCGGTTTTATTATCGCAGGCTCCTCTTATGGCCAGGGATCAAGCAGGGAGCATGCTGCAATCTGCCCTATGTACTTGGGAGTAAAAGCGGTAGTTGCCGTATCGATAGAGAGAATTCATCAGGCAAATCTCTGTAACTTCGGTATTCTCCCTCTTCTTTTCAAGAATCCGGAAGACTATGAAGTCATTAATGAGGGGGACAAGTTGGAACTCTCTGATGTTTACTCCTCCCTTGAGAAGGGTGAGTTTACATTAAAGGACCTCACTAATGGAAAAGAGATTCCTCTCTCTCTCTGTGCAACCGACACCCAGAAGAAGACTTTGATCTTCGGTGGCAGATTAAACGAAATAAAGGGCAACTAAATGGATAGAATAGAAATGAAGACCCCTCTTGTGGAGATAGACGGCGACGAGATGACAAGAGTCATCTGGGGCATGATCAAGGATGAACTGATATTACCTTTTGTAAATTTAAAGACTGAGTATTATGACTTGGGCTTGAAAAACAGAGACAACACTGATGATAAGGTGACAGTGGAGAGTGCGGAGGCCATAAAGCGTCTTGGCGTAGGAGTAAAGTGCGCTACAATCACTCCTAACGAAGACAGAATGAGCGAGTATAATTTAAAGAAGAAATGGAAGAGTCCAAATGGAACAATAAGAGCCATTTTGGATGGAACTGTTTTCAGAACTCCCATTGTTACGCCTTCTATTAAGCCCAGTGTCAAAAGCTGGAGAAAACCCATCACTATTGCCAGACACGCTTATGGAGACATCTACAAAGCCACAGAGTTTAGAATTCCCAGAGAGGGTAAGGCGGAGTTGTTGTTTACAGACAAAAACGGAAATGAGACCAGAGAGACTATTTATGACTTCGAGTGTCCTGGAGTATTGATGGGACAATATAATAAAGACTCTTCTATCTCTTCTTTCGCCCGCTCTTGTTTTAACTATGCTCTCTCAACTGGTCAGGATCTCTGGTTTAGCGCCAAAGATACCATCAGCAAAAAATATGATGAGACATTTAAGCTCACTTTCCAGAGAATATTTGAAGAAGAGTATAAAGATCAGTTTGAGAAGAAGGGAATCACATATTTCTACACTTTGATCGATGACGCTGTTGCAAGGGTCATAAGAAGCGAAGGCGGCTTTGTCTGGGCTCTGAAGAACTATGACGGCGACGTTATGAGCGATATGGTATCTACAGCCTTCGGTTCCTTGGCCATGATGACCAGTGTCCTTTCCTCTCCTGACGGGTGCTATGAATATGAGGCTGCTCATGGAACTGTAACCAGGCATTATTATAGATATCTTAAGGGCGAAGTCACTTCGACAAATCCTATGGCCACTATCTTTGCCTGGACTGGTGCTCTTAGAAAGAGAGGAGAGATTGATGGAATAGAGTCACTTATGGCCTTTGCAGACAACATGGAGAAGGCCTGCCTCGATACAATTGAGGACGGAATAATGACAAAAGATCTTTCTTCTCTTGTGGATGGTGGTGTTACTCAAAGCGGAAAGAGTGTAAAGAGTGTCGATACAACCACTTTCCTTAAAGCAATAAAAGCAAAATACCAGGAGAACAATAATATTGATCCAAAATAAAGATGACAAAAAAGAGATCATTACTTCCTTTTTAGCTATTGTACTGGTTCTTGCTCTTCTCTTATATGGGGAAAGATTTACCGGTGTATTAGGAATAATACTGGGTATTATCAAACCCTTTATATTGGGGGGAGCAATTGCTTATGTACTCTCTCTACCTATGTCCTTCATAGAAAGAAAGCTGCTTTTTTTCATGAAGGGTAAAAGAGAGAGACTAAAAAGAGTCTTTTCAATTCTTCTCTCGCTTGTTTTTGTGGCACTGTTGGTGTTGCTTCTCTTGCTTACAGTTATTCCGGAAATAGTAAGTGCTGTACAAAATATAGGACGGGAGGTTCCTATAGCATTGGAGAGACTGGGTGCATTTCTTGAGAAACACCTTTCTTTGTCAGCTGGAGTTATTCCCGATTTGTCAGAAACTATTGAAGATAACTGGGAGAGTTTTCTCAGTAAACTCTTACCTGTCTTAAAAAGCGGAATAGGGACAATCCTGTCCACCACCTTTTCAGCTGCCGGTGTATTTGTAAGCTCAATTGCTTCTTTCTTTGTATCTCTCATATTCGCCATATATATCCTGGGGGATAAAGAGAGACTGGGGAGACAGCTGGGTACCTTGAAGAAAGCATATCTCAAAGAAGAGACTAATAAGAGAGTCGATCACTTTTTATCTATACTCAATAAGAGCTTTTCGTCTTTCATAACAGGTCAATGCATGGAGGCTGTAATACTTGGCTCAATATTCATGGTAGTGCTCTCTATACTGCGGATGCCGTATGCCGTAATGATAGGAGTCGTGGTCATGTTCTCCGCTCTCCTTCCCATTGTAGGAGCCTTTATAGCATGTTTCATTGGTGCATTCTTGATTCTCTTGGAAAGCCCTGTCAAGGCATTGGTGTTTGTAATTGTATTCCTGGTCGTCCAGCAACTGGAGAACAACTTGATATATCCTAGGGTCGTAGGATCATCTGTAGGCCTGCCATCCATTTGGGTCTTCTTTGCAGTAACAATAGGAGGAAGCTTATTCGGTGTTGTAGGAATGCTTATATTCATACCTCTTGTATCGACTTTCTATATATTGATAAAAGAAGACACGGAAAAAAGGATAAAAGAGAAAGGGGCATGAGCCCCTTTTCCTATGCTAGAATTTCATCTATATGGTCAAATGCCCATTTCCAGTCCACAAGAGGAGCGAGTTTTCCTGTCTCCTCCAGGTTCATCCCCGGGCTCTTTATTGCATATACTCTCCTGAATCCTGCACCTAGAGCAGACTTCAAGCCCCCGGGGGCATCTTCAAAGGCGATGCATTCTTCTCCCTTGAATCCTCCAAGACGCTGAGTATATATATAGATGTCCGGAGCAGGTTTTGACGGTATGTCATCTCTTCCCGCAACAATATCCTGGATATTGAAATAAGTGCCAAGGTTAAGGTTCTTAATATACCAGTCCATATTCATCTTTGGAGCTGAGGAGGCGATCATCACCTTTACTCCTCTTCTTTTACATTCTTCAATGAAAGAGACTGCATCCTTTTCAAGCGTGATATTTCTCTCCACAAGAAGTCTCAGGTAAATCTCTTCTTTTTCCTGGCTTAGTGAATCTAGTTCTTGGTCTGTGCCGTTTTTTTTGATATATTCGGCGCATCTTCTATCTGTTTTTCCCATCATAGACAGATACTCTTCTTCTCCGAACTCACTTCCTCTATGCTTCAAAGCCACTATATTCCAGGCGTCTTTATTCTCGTTATAGTCAAAAAAGAGTGTGCCGTTGAAGTCGAAGATCACACATTTTATAGGACTATTCTCCTTATCCATAAAGATTCCTCCCTAATGAATGTTATCAGAGAAATATAATAAAATAAAACCCCGGGATAGTTCTGACCCGGGGAAACGCTTATAAATCCATGCGGGAATACTCCCGTCTTTAGGCGGGAGATGAAAGCATGGCTATACATTCTTCTGGTTTTCG